>DATLIL010000987.1:0-21738 GCA_035539475.1 Polyangiaceae bacterium | reverse complement strand
ATCTGGTTGTGACGGAGCTTCCACTCCTCGGCCGTGGTTGGACGCAGCAGGTTGTTGCAAGGGCAGGCCAGGAGCTCTGCACCTGCTTCGCTCGCGGCCGCGGCCGATTCCGGGAACTGGAGGTCGTAACAGACGTTGATGCCCACTTTGACGCCAGCGACGTCGAACACGCAATGGTCGGAGCCACGCTCGAAGACAGCTTGCTCGTTACCGATGAGATGGGCCTTGCGATAGTGCGCCACCAGATTTCCCCGAGCAATCACCGCAGCCGTGTTGAAGAAGCTGCCGCTTCTCTTCTCGATCAGCCCGAGGACGATGACCGGCTCGATGCCGTCGAGCCGCCGAAGAATGCTCGAGAAGTCGGCGGACTCGAGGTCGAGCGCGACGTTTCGAACATGCTCTGCGCGCACGTCGTACCCCTGCAGAAAGGCCTCGGGGAAGCAGATGAGCTTTGCGCCTCGTCGTTGAGCGTCCATTGAATGCAGCTCGACGAGCGACAGCGCGCGTTCTGTGTCGTTCATGACGACCGGAGGCTGACAGGCAGCGACCATCATCGTGACACCTGGATAGGGTGTACCCTACCCGTCTTGGCGCTGTCTACTTAAGGCGGCGACAAGCATTCGTGCCCGCGACGCGGCCACCGCCGCGCCGATCACCTGCCTGCCGAAATCGTTCTCGGCGAGCAACTGGTTGTGGGCGGCGCAGAGGATTCTGATGTTCGCTGCCTCTGACGTGCCACCGAGTGCCCACGCGTGCTCATGGTGAAATTGCAGAAACTGCGTGCAAGGACAGCGTTGACCGTCGGGTGATACGTAGCTGCACTGCCATCCGTCGCGAGCGATCACCTCTCGACGGACGGCGTTTGGGATCCGGCGCCGATCGGGTTGCGGCGCCGACCCCGACCGCGGACGCTTGGCCTGGCCGAAGCGCTCACGCTCGAGCTTGTCGATCAGCACGTCGAGCGCGCGCTCGACCACGACGGCCAGATCGCCGGTCCGGTTGCCGTGGCTCAAGAGGTCGCGGGCGTGATCGAGCTTACGCTTGAGGTCGGAGCTTGCGCTGAGCTGCAAACGATAGCGGTCTTCCTGCAGAGGTTCGACGATGGTTGGAGGCGTTGGTCTTGGGGCGGGCAACGGTGGCGGAGAAGATGGCGTTGCAGTGATCGTGTTTCCAGCGCCGTCGGTGCTCCCTTTTGCCGTTGCCTCCGCGGGCGGCAGCAGCAGGCGCTCGGTCTGCACCGAAGCCGGTGCTGGCAGCCGACGAATCGTCGAGGACACATCGGGCCTTGGGAATCTCCGCGCCACGAGCTCCTGAACTTGCTTCTTGGTCTTGCGCGAGGCCTCTTCGAGGAGCTCTCGATGATTGTCCTTCGTCAAGAAGTCGCGCAGTTCACAAAGCGCGCTCAGGTGAATATCGCCTTCCGCGATCAGGCCGAGAATCATCGGGAAGCGGCGTACGAGTCGGGCTGCGGTCATTCGTCGAAAAGCCTCACCTTCGCTCAGGGCCAGGCGCCGCAAGCAGTAGTCGAACAACGACGAGCAGCCGACCTTGAGGTGAAGCCTTCGTTCCTCGACTTCGGCGAGGTGGGCGACCACACGAGCGACTGCGAGCCGCTCACTACCGACGATGAGCTGCAGGCTCTTGAGCAGCTCGTCGTCCGAAAGCCTCTTGAGATCCCATTCCCCAGTGTTCATCGTTCGTTCATACCATGCTGGTTTCATTCCTCCTGAGGGGCGCGCAGGGCGGTTTGCGCGAGTGAGTTCGACGCACGAATCATTTGGGTCGCGTTCCCGTGGTTCTGCTCCGTTCTGTGCGCAGCGTGACCCGGATCCACGACGAGCCATCGTGGTTGCGGCGTGCTCGTGCCGAGAGCTGTCAAGAACAGAGTTGCTAGAGCCTTCGATTTCGTTGCGACAACAAGCTGGTTGTTGCTGCTGCTTTCGCTAGCGCAAGTGCGAGTAGGGACTTCTCTCGCCGAACCCCCTCGTTGGCTCGAAGCTCCTCCCGCATTCCACACCGCAACTAGACTTTGGCAGCGCAAGAAGGAGCGATCGGGTGCGGTTGACTTCCGATCGACGGGCGACTGGAATCTGACCGTGATGCGCGTCATCGTGTTGGCTCTCGCGGTTGCCTGCTCTTCGGCTCCGGAGCGGCAGGCAGCAACGCCAGGCCCCGGCGGGAATGGTCAGACGTCAGCGGCAAGCGGGGCGGAGAACGGGTCCGGTCCGCAGGCCCTGGCTGCCGATGCGTTCCCCGCCAAGGTAGGTGGATTTCCTTTTGGCGCGACCGAGGAACAGTTCAAGTCGCAGTGTGAAGGCGGCGGTGGCACCGTGCTGGTGGAGCAGGCCGGCGCCTGCTCGCAGCCTGCGGTGCCTCTGCCGGCGCAGGTCAGCAACGTGGGCGTTGCGTACTGTGCGGGCCGAGCGTGTGAATATCGAGTGGTGACGACTCAGCTGGAGCGCTGGGTCGCGGCGCTCGAAGAGAAGTACGGCAAGGCGCAGTCCGAGGGCCCGCCGCAGTCCTGTGGCAATGCGTATCCGCCGGTGAGCACCTTTCGCCGGGTCTGGTTCTTCGGCAACCGCGAAACGCCGGTCGGTATTCTGCGCGCGATTCGCGAGTGCGACGGGCAGGGCGAGCCCGTCAGCGCCATCACCTACGAGAACGCGGTCCACATTCGAGAGCGTGCGCAGCAGGACGACGAGCGGCGCAAGAATTACTAGCTCGAGCCCGCCGCACCCTCACGGCTCTAGGTTCCACTCTTTCGGTGGCAGCGATTGCACGATCGTGCGGATCCGCTGGCCATGAAGTCCAGCCAGCGTCCGAAAGGCCCTACCCGAGCAGTGACATTCGGCGGAATCGGCTCCGACTGCGATGCGCTCGTAGAAGCGACCCGTGGGCGAAGCGCGATCGTAAGATGCCCCGCGCAAGAACGTCGCGCCGTCCTTGTGGGCCTCGGCGCACAAGCCTGCCACGAGAGCCAGGGCGATACCGCGACCTCGGGCCGAGGGGATGACGTAGAGATCGGCAATCTGCGCGCCGTGCATGGCCCAATGCATGTCGTACACAGCGTCCCAGGCGACGAAGCCGCCGAGCCCCTGGCCCAGCTCTGCGACGACGACACGCTGGCCTCGCCCGTGGCCGAGCACGTCACGCTCGAGCTCATCGGCGCTGGAGCCGCGGTGTGACGGATACTTCTCGCGCAGGTAGTCGGAAAGAAGAGTGGCGAGTCCGGCGGCGTCGCCAACCACGGCGCGACGAATGTTCACGAGGCCCTCGTCGTTGCGAGCTGCCTCGCGCGTTCGTTTACCAGGTTCAAGATCCGTCGAGCGGTTTCCTGCGGAGCGAGGTCTGCGTTGTCGACGAATTCGCCGAGCCCAGCGCGGTTGGCCGCGATTTCGCTCCAGCATTCTTCGACCTTGGCGCCGAGCGCTTCGCGAAAGACACGACCGCGTTCACGCTGCTGAATGACGCCGAGCGGCGCCCACAACGTGAACAGGGAGACGTTCTCGATCTTGGTCCCGAGGCGATCCACGAAGTAGCCGACGTGGCGCGGGGCAAGGAAGCAGTAGTCGAACACGACGAGCCGAGCGCCCATGGCGAAGTACTCGAGCGTCAAGCTGGCCGCGGCGCGGTAGGTGGAGCCTCCTCCGAGGACCTTGCGTGCGTCCTCGGGGGCGAAGGCTCTGAGGCCGTCGCCGTGGATGCAGACGGTTCCGGGCACGGCATCGGCGATGAGCTTCGAGACTGTCGTCTTGCCCACGCCGGGCGGCCCGTTGATGAGAATGACGTCGTGAACCACCGCTCGTGATCCCACGCCGTTGCTGCGCAGTGTCAAGCCGGATCCTCGCGCTCGCGACGACTTTCGCGCGCGAGGGTTTTGCGCCTGCCTGCAATTCACTTTCGCCAGCACGCGTACGGGCGGCGCCGCACGGCGCGACTTGGAACGCGACAGGCGGCTTCGTTGCGGCGTGTTCCCAACCCAAAACTCCAAACGCTTTCCCCGCGAGTCGGTCGTGGTAAGAGCGGCGCATGGTCGATCGCCCCGATGCCGCGCCCGAAGGATACAGCACTCGCCGCCCGGTATCGCCAGGTGCCGAGGAGCTCCTGGGCTTGTACTTTCCGGTGCTCGATCACGGCTTCGTCGCGCTCGTCGACTACATGGGCACCGACGCCTGCATCGAGCGCGCGGCGCGCGTGAGCTACGGCTACGGCACGCGCAAGGCGCAGCTCACGCGTGGACTGCTGCGTTATCTGCGCCGGCACATGCACACCACGCCGAGCGAGATGGTGGAGTTCAAGTTCCACTGCTGCATGCCGATGTTCATCGCGCGCCAGTGGATCCGTCACCGCACGGCCAGCGTGAACGAGTACAGCGGCAGGTACTCGCTGATGCCGATGCTGTTCTACACGCCGAACGCCGATCAGCTGCAGACGCAGAGCAAGCGCAACAATCAGGGGCGCAGCGGCGACGCGGTGACGCTGGCGAAGTACCAGGAAGCGGTGCGGCGCTGGAACGAGATCCGCGAGCGCTCGCGCGGCGCGTACGAGTGGATGACGAACGAGGAGATCGCGCGTGAGCTGGCGCGCATCGATCTGCCGCTCTCGACCTATACCCAGTGGTACTGGAAGATCGACCTGCACAACCTGCTGCACTTCCTCAAGCTGCGCGTCGACGCGCACGCGCAGTGGGAGATCCAGGAGTTTGGGCGGGTGATGGCGGGCATGCTCAAGCGCGTGGCGCCGCACAGCTACGAGGCCTGGATCGACTATGACGTCTGCGGAGCGCGAGTGAGCCGGATGGAGCTCGACGTGTTGCGCAAGCTGATCAAGACGGGTGAGGGCACGCTCGAGCCGCGAGCCGGAGCGTCGGCGCTCGGGCTGGGCGAGCTCGAGAGCGCGGGCCTCGCCAAGCGCGAGATCCGCGAGCTCTTCGACAAGCTGCAGAACGTCGAGGTGCCCGATTTCGAGCTCGACCTGTCACAGGCCCAGAGTGCGGAGTCTTTCGCGGAGCGCTTTGCGCGCGCCGTGCCGAAGGTCGACAAGGCGCCGACGGAGTAGGCGAGCGAATACAGGATTGACGCCCCGCCGGGCCGGCCCAAAAGCTCGGGCTCGGAGGAAACTCGATATGGGCGGACAATCGTCAGAGCTCAAAGGACCCGATCTCGCGCAGGGCGTTGCCTTCGATAGTTTGAAATCGGGCGAGCCGCTGCTCGGTCACAGCGGCGGTGAGGCCGTGGTGGTGGTGCGGCAGGGTGACGACGTCTTCGCCACCGGCGCCACCTGTTCGCACTACGGCGGGCCGCTGGCCGAGGGTCTGGTCGTGGACGGCACGATCCGCTGCCCGTGGCACCACGCCTGCTTCGACCTGAAGACGGGCCAGGCGGTGTGGGGCGCGGCGCTGCTGCCGGTGCCTTGCTACGAGGTCGAGCGTCAGGGCGCGCTGGTCAAGATCGGCAAGAAGCGGGTGCTGGCGCCCAAGGACGTGCCGCACGCGCAGGCCCCCAAGCGCGTCGTGATCCTCGGCGCGGGTGCGGCGGGCGCAGCCTGCGCGGAGATGCTGCGCGCCGAAGGCTACACCGGTGCGATCACGATGATCGGCGCCGAGCAGCCGGGCCCGGTGGATCGTCCGAACCTGTCCAAGGACTTTCTGGCCGGCACCGCGCCCGAGGAGTGGGCCGTGCTCGGCGGCGCCGAGCGCTACCGTGAGATCGGGGTCGAGCTCATGGCGGATGATCCCGTGATGGAGCTCAATGTTCGCGATCTCAGCGTTCACCTGAAGAGCGGGCGCTGGTTGTCCTACGACGCGCTGCTCTTTGCCACCGGCGGGGAGCCGCGGCGGCTGCCGATCCCTGGCGCCGACTCGCCGCACGTGCTCACGCTGCGCTCGCTGGGCGACTCCAAGGCCATCATCGAACGCGCCAAGTCCGGCGCTCGTGCCGTGGTGATCGGCGCGAGCTTCATCGGCCTCGAGGTAGCGGCGTCGCTGCGCCAACGCGGCGTCAGCGTGGACGTGGTTGCGCCCGACCAGGCCCCACTCGCGGGCATCCTCGGCGCCGAGCTCGGCGCGCTGGTCAAGAGCCTGCACGAAGAGAAGGGCGTCAAGTTCCACCTCGGTCGCAAGCCGACGGCCATCGAACAGACAGCGGTGACCCTGGACGACGGCAGCAAGCTCGAGGCGGACTTCGTCGTTCTGGGTGTCGGCGTGCGCCCCCGCACCGAGCTCGCAGAGAAAGCGGGGCTCAAGGTCGACAACGGAGTGGTCGTCGATCAGACGATGCAGTCGAGCGTGCCGTCGGTGTACGCCGCCGGCGACGTGGCCCGCTATCCCGACGTGGGCGGCGCCAGCGCACGCATCGAACACTGGGTCGTGGCGGTGCGCCAAGGTCAGGCCGCCGCCCGCGCCATGCTGGGCCGCAAGGAGCCCTACAAGAAGCCGCCGTTCTTCTGGTCGGCGCACTACGACCTCACCATCAGCTACGTCGGTAACGGCGCCGGCTTCACGCGGCACGTGGTGCACGGCGACCTGTCGGCGCGCGACGCGCTGGTTGCCTACTACAAGGACGATCAGATCGTGGCCATCGCGACCCTGGGTCGTGATCACTTGAGACTCGAGATCGAGGCGGCCATGGAGCAAGGTGATCAGGCAACAGTCGTGCGGCTCGTTGCCTCTCAATAGCTCCGATTACCGCATCAAATGACGGCGAGACTTGCGTCAGCAGGTCGAGCTGGATCCACCCGCAAAATACAAACAAACGCGAGGCCGCGCGTAGCGCGGCCGAGCAAGAGCCACTAGAAGCATTTGAAGCCCCAGCGGCGGCCGAGCTCGTGTCGATCCGAGAGCACGAGCGGGACCGGCGTCTTGCCTGCCGTCGCCGGGTTCGGCCCGGTCCCGGTGGGCCTGGCGACGGGCTCGTCGGATTGAGCGGCGAGGCCGTCGGCGCAGACGTCGCCGTCACTGGCGACGAGCCGCGCTTCGAAGTTTCGCGTCGCCAGGCTGTCCTTGTGCTTGGGAAAGTCGACGTAAGGCTCGACGCCGAAGGTGCCGTCGAGCAGCCAGCCATCTTCGTCACCGGAGCAGGCGCGCGGCAGGCGCGACAGCGCTCCGGGCGAGAGCTCGATGGGCGCGTCGATGGCGCGGGTCTCGAGATCGATCGGGTGCACGTACCACGACACCGCGCGAGTCCAGAGACCGAGCGCGCTCCGACGGCGGTTGGTCACGAGCTGCGGCGGCCCCGACAAGCCGACGGTGTCCGGATATTCGGCGAACGGTTCGAGGCGTCCGCCCTGGACACGAAAGACTCGGAAGCTGCGGCTGTCGCTGGAGGCACCGACGAAGTAGCCCGAGTCGAGCCGGACCACGCTCGTGATCGCCCCGAGTGCTGCCGTCGAACGCACCGGGGTGATGGCGCGGCCTTCTTCGAGCAGGTAGAGCTCGTTCCTGCCGCGTGATGCCAGCGTGAGCAGTCCGGCGCGAGCTGCGGTGTCCAGCAACAGTCGGAACACGGTGATGTTGCCGCTCTGGGTCTGACCGAAGGCATCGGCCGCGAGCTCCGCCGTGGCCCACGGGCTGCGCGTCGGGGCCGTGGACCAGATGCCGCCGCTGGTGCGGTAGCGGTCTCCCACCCGGACCTGCCACAGACCCACCTTGCCCCAGTCGGCGCCGGTGGGCCCCCAGACGTAGGCGTGCATCTGGTTGAGCTCTGATTCAGTGCCCAGATCGAAGCCGAGGTGACCCCGCGGTAGCGCCGGCGGCGGCTCTTCCCAGAAGGGCAGCCAGGGCGCCGACACGAGCTCGTCGGTCGGCGCCGGAGTGCGGCCGCGCAAGGTGACCGTAGCGGAGGCGGCGCTGACCTCGCTGCTCGGCTCACAGGTGAGCGACCAGCGTCCGCCGCCAGTCGGGGGCAAGCGCACCGGTGACGGAACCTTGGCGACCGGCAGCTTGCCGTCGTCCTCGCTCCTGCCGTAGCCGACGCGGAGCCAGCCGGCGAAGGCACAGCCGACGCGCGAGCAACCGTTGATCATCGGCCCCGTCGTCGCGCGCTGCCTGCCGATCTGCGGCTCCGCTGGCAGATCCACGCTGCGCCACTCGAAGCCGCCGTCACTGGTCTCCACCATCGTGCCGCTGCGTCCGAGCACCAGCGCGTGGCGTCCGGAGATCAACGCGCGATCGATGCCGCCATGCTCGACCTTGCCGAGCTCGACCTTGCCATCGAACGACACGCGCACACCGACGAGAGGCCCGTCACCAGCGATGAAGCCACTCACCTTGTCCTTGTCGGCCTGAACGAAGCCGTCCAGCCAGAGCCCGTGCTTGAGCAGGGTAGTGAGCACGGCGTCAGCGCTCTTCGGCAGCTTCAGCGCCACGCGTTTTTCTTGTGTGCCGGCCCCTTCGATCAGCGCCAGCGAGCCCTGCGCACCCAGCCGGGGTGGAATCAGCACCAGCGCGCGGCCGTCCTCGAGTCCGACGACTCGCTCGACACCGAGGTCGCCTTCGACCGCGAGCTCGTAGGGGTTACCGCTGCGCGGCACGATGCAGTAACTGCCCGGAGGTCCGAGCTCGGGCTGGCACGAACCGCGGATGGCGAGTGCGCCATTGCCGCCCTCCGAGACGAAGCGTGGCCCGTCGAAGCTCATCAGCTCGCTCAGACCGAAGGGCTCGGTGACGGCGTAGAGCAGGGTCTTGCCGCGCGGCTCGGCGCAGACGAACCCCGCTCCGGTGCCGAGCGCGACACCCTGGCAGCTGGTGGTTCCGGGATACGCACGTTCGCGTAGTTCGAGTACCGCGCCATCACGCAGCCGAACTCGCCCGAGAGCTCCGCCGGCCGCCACGAGCGCCTCGCCGGTGTCGAGAGGAAAACCGCGCAACACGGCGAGCTCCAGCGGGCGAGGACCGAGCGGCCCGAGCGGCGCCTGTCTCGCGTTGGCATCGGGCTTCTGCGACGGGTCACTCGCCTGCCGTGGCGCGTCTACCGGGCGGGGCACTCCGTCAGGACCAAACGCGAACGCTCCTGTCTGAGTCTGCACCCGAATCTGGCCGTGATCGGCGCTGACCGCAGTGGCCGAGATACCCACGGGACGGAAGCTTGCGCCGGCATCGAACGTCGCCACCAGTCCGCGGTACGGGACCTCGACGGCGCCGAACCACTCATCGGCAAACGCCATGGAGCCGTAGCTCGGCGAGGCAGGGAGGCCGGCCAGGTCGAGCGGCTTACCGTCGTCCGGATCGAGGGCAATGAACGGGCTTCGTCGCTCGCGTTGAACGAAGAGGCGATCGAGCCCGGGGACGAGGCGTGACACTTCGCCATCGACCTGAGCGAGAGGCACGAGCGCGCCGGTCCAGCTTGCGGCCTTCCACAGCAGAGTGCTGCCCGACGAGTGTGAGTAGAAGACGAAACCGCCCCCGAAGCGCTCCGGCAGGGCCACGGCACTGACGCCCCGTGTCGCAGGAAAGAACTCAGCGGCAAGCTCCAGTGACCCATCGGGGTGTTCCACCACGCGCAAGCCGTGACTCACGAGATAACGACTGCCGTCAGACGCCGTCTCGGACACGTTGACACTGCCGCCGCTGAGCGGCGGTACGAGTTGCGGTGGAGCTTTGGATTTCTTACCCGGGTCAACTGCTGCCAGCGTTCGGGTATTCCTCACCTTTCCCGCGCTTTTGACCTCGGCTGTCGTCGAGCCGCAGCCGGCGCTCAACGCGAGAAGCAGAACGCACAACCCACCACCGTTACGAGCGGCTGCCTTGGTGCCACAGTGACAGGAGTCGACGTTCATCGGTATCAGAGTGGGATGCTTCCCTACGGACATTAAATCAGCGTCGCCGCCGGGAGGCGATTGCGTGCGGAAGCGTCTGCTGCTAGGTATTGGCTGTCCGCGTGGAGCGAGGCTGTCCCCCCCCCGGCCCCTCCGCGCGGACACTATTTTGTGCCGCTGCCTGATGGAGGAGTTGAGCGGCTCCGCTCGAGTTTGGCGGCCATGAGCTCACCGAGCTCGATGGCGCGGCGCGTGGCCGCGTCCACTGCGTCGATCAACGTGCGCCGCAGGCCGCCGATCTCCAGCGTGTGCAGACCGGCGATAGCGGTTCCACCCGGGCTCGTGACCATGTCTTTCAGGCGACCGGGATGCTCGCCAGTCTCCAGCTGGAGCTTGGCCGATCCGTACACCGTCTGCGCAGCGAGTAAGAGCGCGGTTTCGCGGTGCAGGCCGACCTTGACGCCGCCGTCGGCTAGCGCCTCGATGATCAGCATCACGTAAGCGGGACCGCTGCCGGATAATCCGGTGACGGCGTCGATCAACGGCTCGTCGAGCACGACGGCGCGGCCGACGGCCTCGAACAGCTCGCGCGTCAGCGCGACGTCTTCGGTCGTGGAGCGAGACCCGCCGGCGACGCCGGTGGCGCCGGCGAGCGCGATCGCCGCCGTGTTGGGCATGGCCCGCACGACGCGAACCGACTCCGGCAAGCGCGCCTCGAGGGCACGCAGCGGAACGCCGGCGGCGACCGAGACCAGCAACGTGCCCGGAGCGAAGTCGGCGCTGAGCGGGTCGAGCACACGATCGATGACCTGCGGCTTGACCGCCAGCACGACCAGATCGGCCCAGCGCACGAGGTCGTGGTTGTCCGTCGTCGTGACGATGCCGAACTCGTCGCTGAGCTCGGCCAGTCGCTCCTTGCGCACGTCGCTGGCGCGGATGCTTTCTTTCTTCACGCGGCCGGAGGCGAGCAGCCCGCGGATCATTGCACCAGCCATGTTGCCGGCGCCTAGCATGCCGATTCGTCGCGTTTCCATGGGTCGTTGTCTCCTACAGCGGTACTCCAAAGCCGGCCAGCTCGTGCCGCACTTCGGCGGCGTTGCCGCACGCCCGGACTCGAGGCGGTAGCACGCGCGGCTCGCCGTTCGCAAACCAGATGGCACGGGCGCCTGCTTCCAGCGCTCCGACGACGTCCGCTTCCCAGGCGTCGCCGATGTGAATCAGCTCCTCTACGGCGCCGCCTAGCGCGCTGGCGCAGAGCTCGAACATGCGGCGATCGGGCTTCTCGAAATCGAACTTGCCCGAGTCGATCACCACGTCGAAGTCGTTGGCGATGCCGACCTCTTCGAGCAGCTGCATCAGCCGCCCTTCCGAGTTCGAGACGATGGCGAGCGGCACGCTCTTGCTACGGAGCTCGCGGACGAGCTCGATCATGCCCGCGATCGGCCGGCGCCACAGGTTCTTGCGTGGCTGTTCGCTCCACAGCCACTCGCTGAGCGGGAGCGACTCGGCGCCTGCGCCTGCGCCCGACAGCAGGTTCTCCATGAACGCGATCCAGGCGTCGTGACCGGCGAGGCCCTCGCGCTTGGCGCGATTGTAGACCTGCCACGCCGCCGGCTCGGCGCGCTCGAGCTCCTGCGCCGACAGTAGCACGCCGCGCTCGCCTGCGCGGGCAGCCACGAGCGCGGTGTCGAGCTCGCACAGCGTCTGGCCGTAGTCGAAGCTGACTAGCGCGGTCATCCAAATAGGTTCTTGAGCTTGTCCATGAAGCTCTGGCGCTGCGGCTGCACGTCTTCACCGAGCTCACGGCCGAGCTCTTCGAGGAGTCCGCGCGCGCGATCGGTGAGGTGAGTCGGGATCTCGACCGCGACCTCCACCAGCTGGTCTCCGCGACCGCCGCGTAAACGCCGCGGAAAACCCTTGCCCTTGATGCGCAACGTCGTGTTCGACTGCGTCGCCGGGGGCACCTTCATCTTTACCTTGCCCTCGAGCGTGGGCACGTCGATCTCGCCGCCGAGCGCGGCCTGGGTGAAGGTGATCGGCACGCGACACAGCACGTCGTCGGCGGAGCGGCGAAAGAAGGGGTGCGGCAGCACGTCGATCAAGATCTCGAGATCACCCGGCGGGCGATCGGGGCGCACGCGATGGCCCGCGCCACTCACCGTGCGACTCGAGCCGGCCTCGATACCGGCCGGGATCTCGAGGCTGAGCGTGCGCTCGATCTTGGCCACACCTCCACCGTTGCAGTCCTTGCATGGCTGCGTCGGGATCGCGCCGCTGCCGCGACAGCGCGAGCACGGCCGTTCGACGGCGATGGGGAACAGCGCTTGCTGAAACCTCACCTTGCCCCGCCCGCCACAAGCCGAGCAGGTGTCGACGCGTGTGCCCGGCTCGCCACCGCTGCCGTGGCAGTTGTCGCAGGTGTCGAGGCGCTCGTAGGTGACCTCCTTCTCGCAGCCATGCGCGGCCTCTTCGAAGGTGATCTGCAAGGTCTTGCGGATCTCGCCGCGATCGCCGGAGCGGAAGCCGAAGGCGCCCAGGATGTCGCCGAAGATCTCGTCGAGCCCGCCGAAGTCGACGACGTCGGGCGCCCGACCTCCGCCCTGGAAGGCCGCGGCTCCGTAGCGGTCGTAGGCTGCGCGCTTGTCGGGGTCGCTCAGCAGCTGGTAGGCGCCGTTGATTTCCTTGAAGCGGGTGTGCGCTTGTGGGTCGTCCGGGTTGCGGTCCGGGTGGTGCTGGGCGGCGAGCCGGCGGAAGGCAGCCTTCAGCTCCGCCTCGCTGGCGTTCCGTGAGACGCCCAGGACTTCATAGGGATCGCGCACGGGCGTTTGATAGCATGGGAACAGCCCGGCGCGCCCTTGTCGGGGGCGCAGCCCCCGCGCCCCCGGTTTTGGCGCCTCGGCGCCAGAACGGGTGGTAGTGTCGGTGAGGGATGGTACCCGGCGATTCGGACTCCGAGCAGAGGCGGGGGCAGCGCGCGCCGATCGAGCTCAAGGTCGAGTACAAGCGCCTCAACACGTTCTTCGCGGACTACACGAAGAACATCTCGCGCGGCGGCACCTTCATCGGCACTGAAAAGCCGTTGCCGGTCGGGACGGAGTTCGTGTTCGCGCTCGGCGTTCCGGTCTGGAGCGAGCCGCTGCGCCTGCGCGGCAAAGTGATCTGGGTGACCATGCCGGAGGAAGCCACCAAGGCCAACCCCGCTGGCATGGGCATCGAGTTTCAGTACGACGAGGGCGAGCGCCGGAAGAAGGAAGCCGCCGTCGAGCGCCTGATGGCGCAAGAGCTCGGCGAGCACCTGGCCGTCAAGATCCTCGGGCGCAAAGTCCAGGAAGAGTAGAGCGGCGTCGTTACGCCGCTCGTTTCGACTACGGCAGCGTGACGCCGCCCGGCAGCTTGAACGCCATGGCCTGACGCGAGGCCACGAGATCGCGAGCGATGCCGACCTCGACCAGATCGATCGCTTCGCTGTGTGCCACCTTGTCGAGCTCTGCAGTGGCGCTCGCGTCACCGCGCACGTAGCGGCTCATCGCCGTGTAGAAGGCAGCTTCGGTCTGCTCGGGCTTGGTCTTGGCGGCGGCGATCAGGCCGGCGTCGTCGAGCTTGCCGCGCGCCCACTGCCTGAGCTTCACGGTCCAACCGCTGGCCTCGTCGAAGGAGGCCAGCACTTCCTCGACCAGGCCGTCGCTGGAGACACCGACCTTCTTTTCGAGCAGCGTCAGCCACAGCGCCACGTAGATCATGTCTTCGGGCGGCAGCGTCGCGTCCAGGGCGCGCTGCGTGGCTTCGCGCGCCGCCTGCAGGTTGTTGCTCGTCAGGGCTCGGCGCGTCGCGTCCACGATCGTGGCGGAGAGCTGGCGGCCGTCGGCCCCCGAGGACTGGTAGGCGCGAGCGGTGGCGCGCTCGGCGGCGGGCCGCTCGCCGTAGTCGCCGAGCACGCGTGCCAGCAGCCGTTCGGCGCGCGCCTGTCCGGCGCCGGGCTGGCTCTGGCGCTGCGCGCTCAGGGCGTGCCGCAGCGCTGCCTCCAGTGCCTGGGCTGCCTGCGCGCTGTCACCCATCTCACGCTGGATCTCGAAGCGGGTGTAGGCGGCCTCGCCCTGCAGCGCGTCGTCGCCGCTGCGCTGCCCGAGCTCGCCCACGCGGTTCAAGAGGTCGAGCGCGAGCCGGTAGTTCTTGCGCTGCCGCTCCAGGGCGGCGAGCGTGGTCAGCACCTCGGGCGTCGGCTGCTGCGAAGCGGCGGCCTCGAGCAGGGGCTTGGCGCGCGAGAGCTCGCCGCGGGACGTCTCGAGCGCTGCCATCACGTAGCGCAGGCGCGCGGGGCTCGGATTCACCTTGCCGCGGTTGGGGCGCGAATCGGCCAGCTCGAAGATCGGGGCCGCGGCCAGGAATGTGCGGCGAGCGGCTTCGATCTGACCGAGGTCGGCCTCGTGGATCATGGCGTTGAGCGTGAGCCCGAGCGCGGCTCCCAGCTGGTCCGGTTCGGGCGTCTTGATCACCGCGGGCGCCAGCGCGAGCGGCGCGACCTCGGCCATGCCGTAGTCGACGAGCAGCGAGGCCAGCGGGACCACGCCCTGCAGCGCGCCCGGCTCGCTGCGGAACAGCGCCAGCGCCGAGCCCCAGGTGGCGCCGTTGATGAGCTCGAGATCGAAGGCGAGCACCGGCTGTGGATCGTGCGCCAGCGAGTCGAAGAACTGATGAAACTGACCCCAGGCCTCGGGCGCGTTGTCCTCGGCGCAGCGCTCCAGGCTCTCGCGCATGTCCGGCGGGATCGAGCGCTCCATGCCGGCCTCGTCGAGCGCCGCGAGGGCGCCGCGCGCGTCGCCGTGGCGCAGGTACAGCGCCACCAGGGCAAAACCGCCGCCGCGCAGCGCGCGGTAGGCCTCGAGCACCTCGTCGCGATCGACGTTCGACTGGATCGGCATCTCGGCTGCGTTCGAGGCCAGCGCGCGCTTGAGCCAATCGAGCAGACGCGTGTGCGCGTCTTCGAAGGCGGCCGGGCTGGTCTCGAGCAGCGAACGTTGCACCGCGCGCCGCGCGTCGCCGGCGGAGGAGAGCAGCGCACCCGAGCCGCGCGTCGAGGAGGCGAAGGACTTCAGTGCCTCGAGGTGAGAGTCGACGTCGCGGCGCTCCGGCGCGTTCGACGGCAACATGCTCTTGAGCATGAGGTAGAGCGCGAGCGACGACCCTTCCTGCCCGACACGCGCCACCTCGGAGGCTCCTTCGCGCAGCGCGTCATTGCCGCCCACGAGCATCTCCGGGCTGTACTCGCCCTTGCGCATCAAGAAGAACGCGCCGCGCAGCGCTGCCAGTCCTGCTTCGCGCTCGCCGGCTTGAAAGCGTTGGTTCGCGCGCTGCAGCTGATGACGCACGACGCCAGCCAGCAGGTTGGCTCGGTCCTGGCTGGGTTGTTCCTCGACCAGCACCTTGTAGGCGCTCTCGGCGAAGGTCTGGTCCGACACCGGCGTGGCGTGGACGGGACCAATCGCGCCCGCATCGGGGGAACGTGGCCCCTTATGGGCTGCCGGCGAGCAGCCGGAGGCGAGTGCCAGGACCAGGCCGAGCCGGACCAGCGGGGGGAAAAAGCCGAGTTTGCGCGGGGACAGCCGGTGGCGCATCGCCGGGCAGTCTACACCGGGGGCTGAAGGCGCGGTAAGCTGCCTGCTCGCCACAGCTGCCCTGGGGCACCCTCACGATGACCGACTCGTCAGCCAGGCCCACGCCGAAGCGCCTCGCCGACTTCGAAATCGTGCGACGGCTCGGGGCCGGCGGCATGGCCGAAGTCTTCCTCGCGAAAAAACGCGGAGCGGAGGGCACTTTCAAGCTGCTGGTGCTCAAGCGCATTCTGCCGGTCTACGGCTCCTCGCGCCGCTTCCGCAGCATGTTCGCCGAGGAGGCACAGCTTGCCACCCGCCTGAACCACCCCAACATCGTCCAGGTCTACGACTTTCAGGACTACGGGGACGAGGGGCAGCTCCTCAGCATGGAGTACGTCGAGGGGCCGGACCTGCGCAAATTGATGCGCTCGGCCCAGGCGCGCGGGCAGCGCTTGCCGCCGTTCGTTGCCGCCTACGTGGCGGCCGAGGTGGCCAAGGGGCTGCACTACGCGCACGAGCGCAAGGACGAGGCGGGCCGGCCGCTCGACATCGTGCACCGCGACGTCTCGCCGCAGAACATCCTGCTCAGCTTCGACGGCGGGGTGAAGATCGCCGACTTCGGCATCGCTTCGGCGAATCTCTTCCGCGAAGAGCCGGGCGTGCTCAAGGGCAAGACGGCGTACATGTCGCCGGAGCAGGCGCGCGCCGAGAAGGTCTCGCGCCGCAGCGACATCTATTCGCTGGGCGTCGTGTTTCACGAGCTGCTCGCCGGACGCCCGCTGCACGGCGCGGCCGAGGGCGCGGAGCTGCTCGAGGCCGTGCGCGCCGGCATGGTCGAGCCGCCGAGCACCTTCGTGCGTGGCATCCCCGCCGAGCTCGAAGAGATCGTGATGCGGGCGCTGGCCAAGAATCCCGACGAGCGCTTCCAGTCGGCGCGCGAGCTCGCGGCCGCGGTCAGCCGCTCGCTGATCACGCGCCAGGAGCTCGTCGACGCGCACGTGGTCGAATCCGTGATCGCGGAGCTCGTCACGCGCGAGCACACCTCGCCCGGCGCGCACGAGCCGGCGGGTGAGAGTCAGTTCAGCATCGACCTCGGCGAGCACCAGGCGTCGATGGCGGCGCGTCACGGTACGGCGGCGACCGACCTGCCCGAAGAGCAGACCGGCCCCGGTGGCCCGCTGCCCGGCGGCAAGGATCGCGAGCGGCCGGGGCGTGAGGTCCGTCACGTGGCGCTGCTAACGCTGCGCCTGCACGGCCTGGCCGAGCTCGAGAACGCTGTCGGGCGCGCCCAGGCCGCGCACGTGCTCGATCAGCTCAAGGCGACGCTGGGCGAGGCAGCGTTCCGGCGCGGCGCGCGCTGGTCGTGGGCCGCCGTCGACGGCCGCGGTTCGCCCTCCGGCTCGGCCAGCGCCGTGGTCGGCTTGATGGCGAATCCTTCGCGCGCGCCCAACGACGCGGTCTGGCTCGCCATCGACGTGCACGAGGTGGTGCGCGGCGGCTCCGAGGACTTGCCGGTGCCGATCTCGGCCAGCGTGGGCATCGTGCGCGGCATCGCCACCGGTCAGCGCGACAAGGCCGGACACTTGATCGACTACGAGCTGCAGCGCTCGGCCCACGATCTGGCCGACATGCTCGGTATGCAAGCGCCGCCCGGCGTGAGCTGGGTGGCCGGCGGCCTCTACCGCCTCGTGCGGCGTGACTTCGTCTGGGGCGATGCACCCACGATCAAGATCGAGAAGGCCGAGAGCCAGGGTCTGCCCGAAAACCTGCGCATCTATTCGCTGCTTCGCGCTCACACGCGCGAAGAGAAGCTTTCGGAGCTGGCGCACGCGCCCAACGATCTGATCGGCCGCGACGCGGAGGTCGCGGACCTGCACTCGGCCTACTACGGCGTCGTCGGTTCCGGTCAGATCCCCGGTGAGGTCGCCGCGCGTGTGGCCTACGGCGAGATGGGCATCGGCAAGACCGCGCTCGTCAGCGCGTTCTTGAACGAGCTTCCGCCCGACGCGCGCGTGCTGCACATCGAGTGCTCACCGGCGCTGAGCGAGGTGCCGTTCTCCACGCTGCGCGAGTGGTTCCGCGAGCTCAGCGGCGTTTCACACGATCACGACGCCGAGGGCGCCAAGGCGCTGGTAGCCGCAGCGCTCGGTAACTTCGCCGAGGTGGCCGAGGGCAGCGAGATCGTCGAGCGCGTGGCGGAGCTCTGTACCGGACGCGTGCGGCCGGCCGTGGACGACGCCGACGTGGTACGCAATCGCCAGCTGATCGCGGCCGGACTGCGCCTGCTCTTTGCACGCGCCGCCGAGCAGGGTCCGCTCGTGGTCGTGCTCGACGGTATGCAGTGGAGTGACCGCTCGAGCCTGGAGCTCATCACCGAGTTCTTGCAGAAGCGCGAGCAGCTGCCGGTGCTGGCGATCCTGACCACGCGCCCCGACGATCGCATCGCGCCGTTCATCGAGGGCCTGGTACGCGTCGAGCTCAAGGGCCTGTCCAGCGAGAATCAGCTGCGCCTGCTGCAGGCTCGCCTGGGCGTCAGCGAGGGCGTGGCGCAGACGGCCGGCGACCTCTTGCCGCGCGCGGCCGGCAACCCCTTCTTCTTGCTCGAGATGGTCGACGCTCTGCTCGAGCGCGGCCTGTTCGAGATCCGCGAGCGCCCCGACGGCAAGCAAGAGCTGGCCCAGAAGGAGCGAGGTGACGGTGCGCTGCCACTGCCGTCGACGCTGGAGCAGCTGATCGCCGATCGCCTGAACGAGCTGCCGCACGAAGAGCGGCTGATCATCGAGTGGCTCTCGGTCGCGGGTGGCCCGCTGACGCTGAAGGATCTGACGAACCTGACCGGCGCCGACGTCGACGACGCGGTCACGCGCCTGTGCGCCCGCGGCCTGTGTGACAGCCGCAACGACACCGTCGACGTGCGCCACCCGCTGGCGCGCGACGTCGCGTATCGCACGCTCGAGCGCCGCCGTCGCGTGCGCATGCACCACCTCCTGGGCGATCACCTGGCCCAGACACCGCTGGCGCAGGGCGCGACCGCGGCCATCGTTGCGCGCCACTACTCGCGCGGCAACGCGCGCGCCGACGCGGCCAAGCACTACCTCGAGGCGGCTCAGGCCGCGCGCGCCGCGCACCAGATGACGCTGGCCAAGCGCTACTTCAGGCGCGTGGCCATGTTCGCGCCGGAAGGTGAGCCGATCCTGCTCGAGGCCGAAGAAGCGCTCGAGTCGCTGTGCCGGCTGCAGGGGCGCTGGCGCGAGCGGCGCAGCCACCTGCACCGCTTCCGGGCGCTGGCCAAGCAGAGCGGCAAGCCTCGCTGGGTGGCCTCGGCGCTGCTCAGCACCGCGCAGTTCGAGCTCGACATGGGCCGGCTGTCCAAGGCCCTCGGCTCCGCTCAGCGTGCCGAGCACGTCGCCAGCCAGTCCGGCGTCTTCTTGATCGAAGTGCAGGCGCGCACGCTGATCGCCGAGGTGCTGCACGAGCTCGGTGACATGCAGGGCGCGCTGGCCGCGGCTGACCGCGCGATCACCACCGTCGACGGCTCGCCCGTCCCCCCGCGCATCCGCGCCGAGGTGCTGCGCCTGCGCGGCACGCTGCTGCGTCGCGTGGGTCGCGTACACGAGGCCATGGAGGCCCAGGCCGAGTCGGTGGCTGTCTTCCGTCAGGTCGGTGCGCGACGCCTGGAAGCGCGCGCCAAGAACTCGCTGGCCTACTCGCTGCTGGTGCTCGGCCGCTTCGAGGACGGCATCGGTCTCGCGCTCGACGCCATCGGCATCGACCTCTCGATCGGCGGCCGTTTCCAGATCGCCAAGACGCTGTGCACCATCGCCGAGTGCTACGCCGCGCTGGGGGACGTCGATCGCGGCCTGGCTTACATGAGACGCGCCCGCGATGCCCACGAGCGCTACGGCGACCAGGACTCGCGCGCCGACACGCTGCTCTCACTGGCTGAAATCTTGATCGAGCAAGGCGACGTCTCCGCCGCCGAGACGCTGGTCGGTGATGCCGGCGCGCTCACGGCCGTTACCGGCAGCGCCTACGACTCGGTGCACGAAAAGCTTCTGCGCGCCGTGCTCGCCCGTCACGGCAACGATCCGGCACGCGCCGTGATGCACGCCTTCGAAGCGCGCCAGGCGGCCGAGGCGCAGGCCTACGTCGCGTTCCATTTCTACGCCATGGCCATCGAGTCGTGCGCGCGCGTCGACATGGGTGAGGCGCACACCGGCATCTTGCTGGCCACGACGGCGATGGGCGCCATCGACACGCTGCAGGGCTCCGAGTACGGCGTCGCGACGCGCGCGCTGTGCTGCGAGGCGCTGCGCCGCGCGGGCTCGCCGCAGGCAGAGGAGATGCGGGCGCGCGCCTCCGACTACGTGCGCCGGCTTCTCTCGTACGTGCGCGACCCGGCCTTCAAGGTCACCTTCCTGCGTCGCCGCATCGTGCGCGACATCCTGGGTGACGCCACCGCCGACGCGCTGACCGCTGCGACCGGCTCTGGCATCGGCTCCAATCCGCGCGCCACCGGTACGCCGATCACGACACAAACGGGCACCCCCGTCCCGATCACCGGTGTTGGAAATCCGCCGGGGCCGGTGGACCTCAAGGCCTGAGCCTCCGGCTCTGATTTCCAGCAAATTTCCCCGTCTAGGCTAGCTGCCAGTAGCCGCGCTTGCCCGGTTGCTGCTACGGGGCAGATATAAGGGATATGGAGTCGCAGCGCTCGAACCTCGATCCGCGCTTGGGGCCGCTCGAGCCCGGCGATCAGTTCGAGCAGTGCGAAATCCGTCGACTGCTCGGTCGCGGTGCCCACGCCTTCGTCTACGAGGCGCATCACACGCTCCTCAATCGCCCGGTCGCGATCAAGGTCTTCGTCAACCGCAAGAACCAGCGCGAGAACCTGCAGCAGCTGGTGCAGAGCGAGTCGCGCCTGCTGTCGAAGCTGAACCACCAGAGGCTCGTTCGCGTGCTCGACGCGGGCGCCATCGGTGGCGACCTCGTGTACCTGGTGATGGAGCTGCTCGAGGGGCGCTCGCTGCGCGAGGTGTATCGCGAGCTCGGCACGCTCACGCCGGCAGAGGTGCTCACGGTGGGCGCACAGATCGCCCAGGGCATCGAGGCGGCGCATGCCGAAAAGATCATTCACGGGGATCTGAAACCCGAGAGCGTGTTCGTGCTGGAAGGGAACGAGGTCAAGGTGTTGGACCTCGGCATCGCCAGGTTCCTCGCGCAGGTCGGTCACACCAATCAGCGTGAGGTCCCTGGAGGCACGCTGCTCTACATGGCTCCGGAGCACCTCGGCGGGCTAGGCGTCACGCCACGCAGCGACATCTTCGCGCTCGGGACGATTCTCTACGAGGGCCTCGCCGGCAAGCCGCCAGCCCTGGTCAGCGCCGCCCGGCGCCGCATCGAGACGCTCGGTGTGCGTCAGCTTCGTGAGCTGCAAGCTTCCGAGCCACCACCCGATCTCGAAGAGCTCGTCCCCGGTCTACCGCGTCACGTCGCCAACGTGGTGCACAAGATGATCGCCAAGCAACCCGCCGATCGCCCCGGCTCGATGCGTGAGGTGGCCGAAGCGCTGCTGCATGGGGCTCGCCGCGTGCTCGAAGTAACCCCTGTCGGCGATGATCTGCGGCCGCTGTGGAAGCCGGCGCTCTCGCCATCGCCGCGTCCGGTACGTGAAAGCGTTCGGCCTCGAATCGAGTCCCGCGTGGTGCTGCCCTCCTCCGATCCGACGCCGCCGCCGTCGATCACCTCCGGTCTCTACCCCGCGCATCCCCCGAAGAGCAGCCGCCTGGTTCCCATCGCCGTGCTGGGCGGCGTGGTCGCCGGTCTGGTCGCCGCGGTTACCATCACGCTCGAAAATCCCGTGTCGGAAGCCGTCCCGTCCAGTACGAGCACGCTCACGGTCGCGGCTAGCCCGGCGCCGATCGTGCCCTCGTCGATACCGAGCGCCATCACGTCTGCGCCTGCGCCGGCAATCTCGCTGTCGGCGTCAGCCGCTCCAGCTACGCCAAAACAGCGCACGTCGGCACCTGGACTGCCCAGCAGTGGACTCGAGCGCGATTAACAGCTCGGGTTGGGCTGATTGCCCAAGGCAATAATGAACGGGCAGGCGCGAACGGCTCGAGTTGAGGCAGCGCGGGCGGAAATTCGATCGCAAATACGATTTTTCGCAACCCTGCCAGAGCGCTGACCGGTTAAGGCTATTGGCTGTCGATAGAGCTCGGGAGCTCGCGGTCGGCGCGTTGGTTCGTGGGAGTGAGACGATGGACAGGTCGGAACGCTATTTCAAGCTCGGGTTCGGTGCGCTGGGACTCGCGATGGTGCTCTCCGTCGCCTGTTCGTCGGAGTTCAAGGACTGTGAGGACGCCCGCAATTGCGCGAGCGCGTCGGACGCCGG
>DATLIL010000986.1:0-1773 GCA_035539475.1 Polyangiaceae bacterium | reverse complement strand
ATCTTACAGCGCAGACCGCGGCCTCCGAGCTGTATAGCTCCACAAAGCTGCCGTCCGGTACCTCCCAGACTGCGGGGGACAAGCCCCAGCAATGAATGGTGCCGGCCGCATCCAACGCGCAGGTGCCCCCGGAGGTACCGACGATGGAGCGCTCGCCGATGGTCGAACCGCCGCTCCCGCTCGATCCTCCGGTTCCACCTCCGCCAGTGCCGCCTCCGCCAGTGCCGCCTCCGCCAGCGCCGCCTCCCCCCAGGCCGGCTGTACCCGCAGCTCCGGCGCTTCCGCCAGCGCCTTCACCGGCACTTCCGCCCGAGTTACCCCCGCCAGCGGGAGCAGGTTCGGAGCTGCAGCCGATCAAGGCGAGCGCCAGCGGGGCGATCCAAAGGGTGTGGGTTGCCATCACTCCGTGACGAGCTCGCCGGCCATGAAGGCGCTGGGCTCGAGCTCGGGTCCGAGCGTCAGGTACAGCGCTGTGGCATTCGGCGTGATGGGTGAGCAGGTCGTCGCCGTCTCCTTGAACCACAGCGGCGGAAGCGCACTCCCCAGCGTCGCTTGCTCGACCTTGCGGATCACCGACGGGCGCTCGCACGTCTGGGCGTAGTCGACGTTGCGGACGTAGGCCGGCGCGGTCACTCCCTCGCAGACGTTGATCTTGCCGTAGCTCGCCAGCGTCGTGCAGGCGCTGTCGGTGTAGTGTTCGACGACGTCGAAGCGGAACTCTTCCGGCAGGCAACGGCGCGTGCCGTCGGGCATGTCCTCGAACGAGCACGGCGTGCCGAGCTCGCTGTCGTACCAGCCGTCGAAGGCGCAGCCGCCGTCACTGCTGTTGAAGTATGCCGGCTTCAGGCGGCCGGGATCGTCCTCTTTGACCACGGTGGTCAGGGCGAAGAACGTTTCTGGCGGGATGGTCTCTCCCTGCGCGAAGTACGAGGTGCCTTCTTCCGGAGTGCTCTCGGTGCAGGTACTGCCCGTCTCGGTCACGGCGTAGGAGTACAGCGTCGAGACCGGCGCACCGGGCGCCACGGCCGTGTAGCGCGCGGAGCACTCGGAGGATGCGAACCAGGCGACCGTGGGTGCTGGCGCCGTGCTGCAGGTCGAGCTCGTCCAGCTCAGCACCGGGTCCATGCAGGTCGCCTCCGAATATCCGCTCCAGCGCAGGCGCTGGAAAGGGAAGCAGCGCAGGGCGCCGTCTTCAGCCGGCAGCAGCACGCAGGTATCTTGCCGCTCGCCGTCGACCCAGCCATCGACCTGGCGGCTGCCGTCGGCCCCGAGCTGGCCGTAGCTCTGGAAGCGGGACGCCCCGCCGCCCGCGAAAGACTCACCCGTCACGAACGAGGTCGCGGGGATCTCGGCGCCGAGCGCGTAGTAGGTGCCGCTGATCGCCGCCGGGCTCTCCACACAGGCACCGCTGGCGTCGCGCTGGTAGAGCGGTCCGACCGGCGTGACCGCGGTTCCGAGCTCGTGGATGCTCGTCGTGCCCGTGCAGCCATCGAGGATGGTGTGCGACGCATATTTCGGGACGGTTGCGCAGGAGTCCGCATCGACGTGAGCGAGCGGCTGGCTGCAAGCTGGGTCCGCGTAAGAAAACGCCGAGAGGGATTCCGGCACGCAGGCGATGCCCTGCCCCAGGCCTTCGAACGAGCAGGGCTCGTTGCGTTCGGTGTCGATGAACCCCACCCACGAACGATCGCCTTCACTGGTCACGGCGAAGCGATTCCGGATACGCGTTCCCGACGTGTGGTTGGTCGTCGCGTCCATGCAAGCGACGACGCC
>DATLIL010000985.1:0-3873 GCA_035539475.1 Polyangiaceae bacterium | reverse complement strand
GGCCCAGCACGATCACGCGACCGCCGGTCATGTACTCGCAACCGTGGTCGCCTACGCCCTCGACCAGGGCCGTGGCGCCGCTGTTGCGCACCCCGAAGCGCTCACCAGCTCGCCCGGCGAAGAACGCCTTGCCGCCGGTGGCGCCGTAGAGCGCTGTGTTGCCGATGATGATGTTCTCCGACGTGCGGAATCCCGCCTGGTTCGGCGCCCTCACCGCCAGCACACCGCCGGCGAGACCCTTGCCGACGTAGTCGTTGGCGTCGCCTTCGAGGCTGAGCTCGACGCCGGACACGGCGAAAGCGCCGAAGCTTTGACCAGCCGAGCCGGAGAACTCCACGCGGATGGTGCCTTCGGGCAGTCCTTCTTTGCCGTGCCGACGCGCGACCTCACCGGAGAGCATGGCGCCCACGGTGCGATGCACGTTGCGGATCGGGAGCTTGTGGCTGACCGGCTCGCGGCGCTCGAGCGCGGGCTTGCATAGCTCGATCAGCTGGTTGTCGAGCGCCTTCTCGAGGCCATGGTCCTGGTCGACGCACTTGTACACGCCGACGCCAGGGCGCGCATCGGCCGGCATCAGCACGTCGCTGAAGTCGATCCGGGAGGCCTTCCAGTGATCGATGTCGTTGCGCACGCGCAGCCGCTCGACGTGGCCGACCATCTCCTGGATGCTCCTGAAGCCTAGTTGAGCCATCAGCTCGCGCGCCTCTTCCGCGACGTAGAACATGAAGCGGATGACGTGCTCCGGCTTGCCGTCGAACTTGGCGCGCAGCACCGGATCCTGCGTGGCGATGCCGACGGGACAGGTGTTGAGATGGCACTTGCGCATCATGATGCAGCCGGAAGCGACCAGCGGCGCCGTGGCGAAGCCGAACTCCTCCGCGCCGAGCAGCGCGGCGTACACGACGTCGCGGCCGGTGCGCATCTGGCCGTCCGCCTGCAGGATCACGCGGCTGCGCAGGTCGTTCTTGACCAGCACCTGATGGGTCTCGGCCAGGCCGAGCTCCCAGGGCACGCCGGCGTGCTTGATCGAGGTGAGGGGAGAGGCGCCGGTGCCGCCGTCGTGGCCCGAGATCAGGATCACGTCGGCGTGAGCCTTGGCCACGCCTGCCGCGACCGTGCCTACGCCGGCCTCGGCCACCAGCTTGACGCTGATGCGCGCGCGCGGATTGACCATCTTCAGGTCGAAGATCAGCTGGGCCAGATCCTCGATCGAGTAGATGTCGTGGTGCGGTGGGGGCGAGATCAGCGTCACGCCCGGCGTGGAGTGGCGCGTCTTGGCGATGATGCCGTCCACCTTGTGACCGGGCAGCTCGCCGCCTTCGCCGGGCTTGGCGCCCTGCGCCACCTTGATCTGCAGCTCGTCGGCGTTGACCAGGTAGTAGGTCGTGACGCCGAAACGGCCCGAGGCGACCTGCTTGATCGAGCTACGCCGCGAGTCGCCGTTGGGATCCTTGATGTAGCGCTCGTCGCGCTCGCCACCCTCGCCGGTGTTGCTGCGACCGCCGAGGCGGTTCATGGCGATGGCCAGGTTCTCGTGCGCCTCGGCGCTGATCGAGCCGAAGCTCATGGCGCCAGTGGCGAAGCGCTTGACGATCTCGCTGACGGGTTCGACCTCGTCCAGCGGGATCGGGTTCTCCGAGGGGACGAGATCCCACATGCCGCGCAGGGTGATGAGGCCCTGCGTCTGCTTGTTGATCGCCTCGGAGTACTCCTTGTAGCTCTTGATGTCCTCCATGCGCACGGCGTGCTGCAGCTTGGACACCGTGGTCGGGTTCCACAGGTGCCGCTCACCCTGCGCGCGGTAGTGGTACTGGCCGCCGAGATCGAGGAACGCCTTGGACTCGGTGATCTTGGGGTAGGCCTTCTCGTGACGGCGCCGCGACTCCTCGGCGATCACGTCGAGGTCGACACCGCTGATGCGCGAGCCGGTACCGGTGAAGTAGGCGTCCACCACCTCGGGCGAGAGCCCGATGGCTTCGAAGATCTGCGCGCCGTGGTAGCTCTGCAGCGTGCTGATGCCCATCTTGCTCATCACCTTGAGCAAGCCCTTGTTGAGCGCCTTGATGTACTTCTGGCGCACCGTGTTCGAGTCCTTGAGCCCCGTGAACACGCCGCTCTTGACCATGTCGTCGAGCGTCTCGAACGCCAGGTACGGATTGACCGCGCCTGCGCCGTAGCCGACGAGCAGGCAGAAGTGGTGCACCTCGCGCGCTTCGCCGGTCTCGACCAGCAGACCCACCTTCATGCGCTGACCGTTGCGCATCAGGTGATGGTGCACGGCGCCGGTCGCGAGCAGGCTCGGCACGGGCGCCATGTGCTCGTTCGAGCCGCGGTCGCTGATCACGAGCAGGCCGTGACCCTTGAGCACCGCGAGCGAGGCCTGACGGCAGAGCTCGTCGAGCGCAGCCTTGAGACCGGCACCGCCTTCGGCGACGGGGTAGAGCGCCGGCAGCGTGGGCGGCTGGCGCACCTGTTGCAGATGAGTCTCGCGCAGCTTGGCCAGATCCTCGTTGGTGAGGATCGGTCCCTGGAGCTCGAGCATCTGCGCGTGGTCGGGCAGCTCTTGCAGCAGGTTGTCCTCGCCGCCGATGTACGCCCTGAGGCTCATCACGAGCTCCTCGCGGATCGGGTCGATCGCGGGGTTCGTGACCTGCGCGAAGTGCTGCTTGAAGTAGTTGAACAGCAGCGGCGACTCGTCGCTCAGCACCGCCAGCGGCGTGTCGGTGCCCATCGAGCCGCGCGGCTCGTCGCCGGCGGCGGCCATGGGCGCCATCAACAGGCGCAGGTCCTCCTGCGTGTAACCGAAGACCTTCTGGCGGGTGACGAGCGTGGCCTGCTCCCGGCGCGTGGCCGTGGGCGGTGAGACCTCGATCTCGGACAGCGCGATCTTGTTCTCGCGCAACCAGCGGCCGTACGGCTTCTTCTTGCTGATCTCGTCCTTGATCTCCTCGTCCTCGACGATGCGACCCTTCTCGGTGTCGACCAGGAACATGCGCCCGGGCTCGAGGCGGCCCTTGCGTTCGACGTTCTCGGGGGCGATCTCCAGCACGCCCGTCTCGGAGCCGAGCACGACCAGGCCGTCCTTGGTGACGCACCAGCGCGCTGGCCTCAGCCCGTTGCGATCGAGCAAGCCGCCGATGCGCTTGCCGTCGGTGAAGGCCAGCGCCGCCGGACCGTCCCACGGCTCGACCAGGCACGAGTGGTACTCGTAGAAGTCGCGCTTGTGCTGCGGCATCAGCCCGTCGTTCTGCCAGGCCTCGGGCACCAGCATCATCATCACGTGCGGAAGCGGGCGGCCCGCCTGCAGCAGGAGCTCAGCGACGTTGTCGAGCTGGGCAGAATCACTGCCGCCAGGGGCGATGGTGGGCAGGATGTGGCGGATGTCGTCGCCGAAGATCTGATCGTTGTCGAACAGCTGCTCGCGCGCGCCCATCCAGGCGGCGTTGCCGCGTACGGTGTTGATCTCGCCGTTGTGCGCCAGCGTGCGGAACGGCTGCGCCAGTTCCCACGTGGGGAAGGTGTTGGTGCTGAAGCGCTGGTGCACGAGCGCGAGGGCGCTGGTGATCGTCGGATCTTCGAGCTCGGTGTAGAAGCCCGTCAGCTGCTCGGCGAGCAACAGACCCTTGTAGATGATCGTGCGCGCCGAGAGGCTCGGCATGTAGAACGAGCCTTTGCCCGCGATGTTGCTCTCGCGCACGGTGCGCTCGGCCCACTTGCGGATCACGAACAGCTTGCGCTCGAAGCTGGCTTCGTCTTCTTCGGCGGAGCCGATGAACACCTGCTTGATGATCGGTGCCGTCTTGCGGGCGAGCGGTCCGAGCGCGGCCTCGTTCACCCGCACGTCGCGCCAGCCCAGCAGGCGCTGACCGGTAC
>DATLIL010000984.1:0-1688 GCA_035539475.1 Polyangiaceae bacterium | reverse complement strand
ACATCATCGGTATCCACGACTACGATCCGAACTACGAGCGCATGGCACGCCGCTACTTCGCCCACGACGTGGTGCCCAAGTTGTTCAAGCGCGAACGCCCGGCGGGCCGCGCGCTGCTGCTCGAGGGGCATTCGCGGCGCGAGCATCCGATCGTGCTGTCCGAGTTCGGCGGCATCGCGTTCAGCGCGGACGACGGCGCCTGGGGCTACACCCGCGCCGAGAGCTCGAGCGCCTTCCAGGCCTCGCTGCTGCAGCTGCTCCATACGGTGAGACGGATGGAGGCGCTTTCCGGCTTTTGCTACACGCAACTGACGGACACGTACCAGGAGGCGAATGGCCTGCTTCATGCAGACCGCACGCCGAAGCTGCCCATCGAAATCATCCGCCGCGCCATTTGTGGCGAGGGCGAAGAGCCACGGCCTCCGCCGGCCATCGTGGTCGATGGCAGAGAGGACAGGTAATGAACACGACAGCCCCGAGCGAACAGTCCGAGACCGACGAACGTGAGCTCCGCGATCAAGATGCCTGGGCCCAGCGCCAGCGCGCCGAGCGCCTATTCTGGGGTGACGCCGAGGACCAAGCGTTGGAGGCTGACGAAGAGCCCTCCGAGTGACATGAACGTCGTCTTCCTTTCGCCGGCGTTCCCGCCCACCGCACCGGCATTTTGTCGCGCCCTCGCGCGCCACGGCGTGACGGTGCTGGGCATCGGAGACGAACCGGTGGCGCCGGACATAGCGGCGTCTTGGGGTCTCAGCTCGTACGTCCACGAGCCGGGCATGGCGGACTACGCGCTGCTATCGCGCGCAGTCGCGGAGCTATCATCGCGCTTCGGGACCATCGCTCGCATCGACTCGAACGGAGAGCACTGGCTCGAAGCCGAAGCGCGCCTGCGGGACGATTTCGGCGTCTGGGGCCTCGACGGCAAGACGATCGCGCAGCAGCGCAGCAAGCTGGGTATGGCCCAGCTGTTCGCCTCGGCCGACATCCCGCATCCGCCCGGCGCGAGCTGTGCCGATCTCGTCACTGTACGGGCGTTCGCCGATACCTATGGCTTCCCGCTCGTGTTCAAGCCCGATCGAGGCTCGGGGGCGGTCGATACCTTTCGTGTCGATAACGAAGCGGAGCTGGCGCAGGCTTTCACCAGAAGCCTCCAGGGACACCTGGTCCAGCCCTTCGTCGAGGGTGACATCGTCACCTACGACGGTCTGTGCGATCGTGAAGGCCGCATCGTTTTTTGCACGGGGCACGCCTACGACACGGGCATCATGCAGGTGCGGCTCGGCCACCTCGACGGCTACTACTATTCACTGCGAGAGCTGCCCCCCGAGCTCGAAGCGCTGGGGCGCCGCGCCGTTGCCGCGTTCGACGTGCGCGAGCGCTTCTTCCACCTGGAGTTCTTCCAGCACTCGTCCGGGCGCCTCACGGCGCTGGAGATGAATCTGCGACCGCCCGGCGGCTTCACCACCGACATGATGAACGCCGCCTGCGACATCGATGTCTACGAGCTATGGGCGCAGGTCATGACCGGGCAAGACCTCAGTCAGCTCGTGGTCGAGCGCCGGTTCCACACGGCACACGCCGGCCGGCGCTCCCATCGCCGCTATCGCCTGGCCGAGCCGGAGCTGCGCCGTCGTCTCGGCGACACGTTGGTGAGCGAGCGAGCCATTCCGAAAGCGTTCGCCGACACC
>DATLIL010000983.1:0-6825 GCA_035539475.1 Polyangiaceae bacterium | reverse complement strand
CTCCAATCGCGTCAGCTTCACGGCGTCCTGGCAAACTGCTTTCTTGGTCCTGTCGCTGAGCAGCGAGACGCCGCGTGCTCGCGCTTCGAACCAGTTGTCGATGAGGACGATGACGGACTCGCCCGAGAGGTTGCAGGTGACCCAGTAGCCGGTGGTGGGTTGAGTCACGGGTAGCGCTCCTGGTGGTCGGTCGCGAAGTCGTCGTACTGTGTAGCCATGCGATCGATGGCCTCCTGCTCGGGGTCGCGTACCGTCTCGAAGCACGCACACTCGGCGTTCCACTTCATCGCGATCTTGGCCTTCCGCTCACCGTCTTTGCACTTGTCGATGTAGATGCACTTCGTCTCGGCCTCGACGACTACGGCGCCGGTCTTGTCGGTGATGTCCTGCGCCGGCTCGAAGCCGATCATGATGGCGTCGGCTGCGTTGCCGACGTCCTTGCACTCGCGGATGTTGGCGCGCGTCGGGATGCCTGTCTTCTCGCCGAGCGTGAGCTGGGAGAGGATGATGCTCGGGATCGGGCGGCGAGCGGCGCGACCCACTGCGCGGAGTTGCTTGGCGATGTCCTTGAACTTGATTCGCTCGTCCTGGTAGCGCCGCTTCGTGTCGAACTCCTGCAGGTAGTCGAACGCGATCAGGTCGATGCCCTCGTCGTCGATGACCTGGACCAGCAGCGGGCAGAGATCCTCGACGTAGCGCTGGCGAACGTCCACGTAGGCCGGCTCGGGCTCGCCCTTCGCTTCGACCGCCGTGACGGCGATCATCTCGTCGCGACTGAGGCAACGGTTGCGGAACCGCTTGGCGTTCACCTTCGAGCGCCGGACCATGAACCGGCCACCGAACCGCTGCTCGCTGTCCTCGGTCGACACGATCAGGACGCGCTTCTTGCGGCGTAGGATGTTCTCGTCGGCGATGGCAATCAGCCACGACGTGTTGTGCGTAACTGTAAAGTCGTGCAGCAAAAACCGCCCGTCGCCGTCCAGCGTCCAGCCGGAGTAGTCACCATCTCCGATTGACTCGACAGTGAACCCAGTTCTGTTTGGCTCCGTCCTGCCGTCGCTCAAAGCGAATTGCTTGCGACGAATGCGCGTTGGTATCACCGACAGGTCGCCGCTAAGATACAAGCGGTAATAGACGTTGCCCTCGTAGCCAGCGACGCCGGTCTTTTCGTAGATTTGGCACTGCATTCCAAGCGAGCGCACGAGTAATCGGATCTCCTCGGCCCAGGCCTTGCTTTTGGTCGCTATCTCGCAACCACGGTCACTCATCTTGTAACCGTCAGAGTCGATCAGTCCGGCGAGGAAACGTAGGCGCACCGAGCGAGAACCGCGCAGACATGATTCTGGGAGTGAGGCGCCATCGCCATATGTGCGGCGCATTGCGCGCAACAACCTGTTGCCATGACGGCCCGCAGCCTCAGCGTGTGTACCGGACAGGAAGTGCATTGATGCGGCGTTGTTTGGCATGGCGTGAACCCGTACGTGGAGCCCCCAAGCCGTAGCCACCTCATGAAGACCAGCCGAGACCTCAACATCGGCAGATGTCACGCAAACCGTAGCCAGCGACTTGGTCCCGTCGCCATACCAAAGACCAAGAAACCATGGATCAACTTCTGGCGGGGCAGATTCGGGATACTCAACCCCAACGTGAAAGAGCTTCTGTTGGTCGCGATATGTCGGCGTCTTCTTCAAGAACTCGTCCAGCGCGATGTCCGTAACCTTGCCAGTGCGCGTGCTTACAACCGTCAGCACGTGACACCAGTTGCATGTCCAAGGTTCTCCGCGCTCGGGCACGATGCGGAACATCGGACCATGGCCGGACGTCGTGCTGAGAACAGTTCGCGGCTTTGAGTCGGGACCCATCAACAAGTCACCTTTGACCACATCGCGAGCTCGTTTCACCGTGCCGTCGAACATGCGCACTCGATCATCCGGACCGAGGCACTTTCCGAAGCTCGTGTCTCCAGCGATCAGCCAGCTGTCTGGCGCGCGGATGCCGCCGGTGATGTCGTCGATCCGCCAGTGCGCCGTAGTCAGGAATTCGACCGGGTCCTTCGAGAACGCCTGGACGCGGGCGGCGGTCAGGATCTCGCGCATCGTCCGGACGCCGAGCACCTGGGCGGCCGTCTCCTTCGGCACCGCTGGCTCGGCGGCAATGTCTGCGGAGTCGTCGCCGGGCTCACGCTCGAGCTCGACCGCTGGCTCTGGCGGCAACTCGGCCTCGATGCGGCGCCGGTCGGCCTTGGCCGTGACTGTCTCGGTCTCCTCGTCGCCGAGCAGGTACCCGGCCGGGAGCTTGGCGTTGCGTGCGCTCTTGGCCTTGTGGCGAAGTTCCTTCTCCGACCACGGCGGCGAGCAGCGGCGGTTGAACTCCGACCAGAGCAGCGAGAACGTCTGGCTCTCGCTCAGGTCGAAGCCGCGGGCGAGGGCGAGGGCAGCTCGCCAGGTCTGCGGGTGGCCGCCTTGCCCGCTGGTAGCCCCGTCGATGCGGTTCAGGTACGCGATGGCCCGCCGCTCGACCTTGGACGGGTCGTGCATCCTGGCGGGCGCCAGGGGCGGCGGTTGGTACTTCGCGGGCTCAGGCTTGGCCAGCCAGTGATCGACGTCGAGCGGGTCGCCAGTCAGTCGCCGAGACGCGAAGTGCTCCGACCGGCTCGGCAGGTACCAGAACCGGGACGGGTCCTTGGTCTGCGGGTCGACGATGCCAGCGAAGGCCTCCAGGCGGCTCCACAGCGCTTCGTACTCGAAACCGGACACCGGCCGCGACAGGGGCAGCAAAACGCGCAGGCGGTGCCATCCCGGCGCGTGGCTCTTGCTTGTGTGAACCTGGCCGAAGTGTTCGCCCCAGAGCGCGACCGCGGCGTCGAACGTCACGGGCTCGTCGACCATGCGGGAGACCTTCTTGCCGTCGATGGTCTCGGTGATCTTGTTGTCGTAGTCGAACACGACAGCGCAGACCTGCCGCGTGTTGGCCTTGAGGCGGCGGTTGTCGGCGAAGCTGGCCGCGCTCCAGCCTGGGTGTTCGGGCTCGCCTTTGAACGGGATCGGCGACTCCAGCCGCTTGAATACGTGCTCCCACTCCTCGGCCTGCCAGAGTTGGCCGGCGCGGTCCTCGTAGTTCCGCCAGAGCGTGACGATCGGCGCGGCGGTCACGTGAGCCACTCCGAGCGTTTGCCGAAGCCGCCGGTGTCATCCTTGGCCGCAATCGATCGCTCGCCGATGCGCTTTGCGATGGCGTCGAGCTCGCCGCGGTCGTGCTTGCGCCGGATGTCGTCGCGGCACTTGGCTTGCCAGTGCGCCCGCGGCTTGTTCGCCCCGCCGCCGATTGTCCAGTAGGCCACGAACTCGCGCACGGCCTCGGTGATCACGGCTTCGGGTCGCTTGAGCGCCTTCGCCAGTTCGCTGACGGCCAGCGGGTGAAGCTGGAAGTCCGGGCTCAGGGGTCGCTCCCGGTCCGAATCGATCGCCGCTGCTGCTGCTTTCTCTTCTGGGACGGGACGGGTCGGGACGGGAGCACTGTTTTGAACGGCGTTAGTAACGGCGTTACTTGGACCGTTACTGGCGCCGTTACTGCCACCGTTGCGGAACCGTTCCGCACGCTTCCTAGTCGCCTCTCGCTCGGCGTCCTTCTGCGCCTTGCTCGGGTTGTATTTCAGGTAGTCGTGGATCCTGTGACCGTCCGGCCCATCGATCCAAAGACCGGCCGTGGTGAGCTCGGTCAGGTGCTTCGGCTTGGCGCCCAGCACGCGAAGCGATGCCTTGCTCAGTCCACCATCGGTCTCGTACTTGGCGCACCAGCACAGCGCACGCACGTGCAGCCGGAAGGCCGCGTCGGACAATTCGAGAACCTTCGGGTGGTCAGCGAAGCCGTCGTCGATCTTGAGCCAGCTCAAGGCTTCTCCTTGATGTTCCGCATCCGAGCCATCGCGATCTTCACCGCCAGCCGGAGCGGCACCGGATTCTTGCCGAGCCCCAGATTGCAGCTGTCGCACATCGCGCAGAGGTTCTCATCGTGATTGAGTTCGTCGTCGCTCATGCCCGCCTCACGACCGGCGGACACGCTCAGCAGGTGGGCCACGTGCAGCTCCCGCTTGTCGGTGCCGCAGATCTCGCAGCGACCATTGGCACGCACGATCAGGATCCGCGCCCGCTGGCTCGGCGAGATGGCCTCGCGGGTCTTCACGTGGCGCACTGGCTTACCCGTCTCGGCCCGCGGCGCGTTGTACTGAAAGCGCTCGCACTCGAGGCAGTAGACGCAGTCCTGGGCGCCTCGCTCGATGATCTTGCCCGTCATGCCACCGCAGGCTGAGCAAGGGTCGCGCAGGACGTGGGGAATCGGTGACGGCGCGTTCACTTCCTTACCAACCCTTTCAACCGCACCGCCGTCGCCACCCTTCTCCCATTCGCCCAAACGCCCACCGCATCCCCTGACCGCACATCCACGAGCTGCACGTCGCCGACGCCGTCGTTGATGTTGGCCACCCGACGATCAACGCCGCCCCAGTCGATCTCGCGGTAGAAGCAGTTAGCCACCCAGCAGCCGCGCTCGGTTGACCAGACGTCGAGACGGTAAGAGCCGCGGGCCTGGCGGGTGTCGACGATAATGGGTCGGCCTCTCACGCTGCCCTCGGCTTCTTCACCTTCGCCGGCTTCTCGCCGAGCAACTCCCGAACCTCCGCCGTCTCCAAGTCTTCCGGCCGCACCTTGCCGACCACGACGGCGAGCGCTTCGGCTGCGGACCGCACGACGGCGACGATGCCACCTTGCGCGCGCAGCTTGTCGTGCACACGTTTCTGGTCGTCGGAGAGTTCGCCAGATGCGGATTTCGTTTCCAGGTAGAAACAAGGCACCACGTGAAGGTCGGGAGTCCCTTTCTCGTTGTGCTGCATGTAGCCGCGGCGGACCTTCGTCGTGCCGCAATGAACGCGGTGAACGACGCGGCCAATAGCGCGCAGGGCTTCGACGATCTTCGCCTGTGCGGAGGTTTCGGGTTTTAGGCGGCGTTGGCTCACTTCCACCTCCAGTGCGAGCGACCCGTGAGACCGTGCATGTACACGCTCAGGATCAGGTCTTTGGGGAATGGATTCTTGCCGTCGAAGCTCAGCCGCGGCGACAGTTCAAGTACGTGCGCGTAGGGAACCACCCACTGCTGAAACCAGTTCGAGCCGACGCTGGCTGGTGTGAGCATCAGGATGCGGCAGCCGCGTTGCGACTCGACGGCGCACTTTTCAGCCCATGGCGCGATGTTGCCAAATTCGGGATTCAGCCAGCACAGCCAACGGGCGCAGTGGACGGACCAGTCAACCGCGAGCGCGTCCTGCTCCGACGTGATCCGACTCGGTGCCTTGGCGTTCTCCGCCGTGCAAGCCAGATCCCACGCAAGGCTGCCGAAGCGCCGCTCCACCGCGTCGAGGAAGTCTCGCGGCGTCTCGTACGCTTGGAAGCTCTTGCCTGGCTTCTGCACCGGCTCATGTCCACGTCGTTCGGTTTCGATGATCGATGCGTTCATTTGCTACGCTCCCTCTCCAGCTCGCGACGGAGCTCCAGTTGACGAGCCACCGCGTGAAGCCGACGAGCGTGTTGGTTCTTGGCGACGGCCTTCCAGAACCGCGCGCGCTGCTCGGCGGTCATCCCGGCAAGCGTTGCAGGTGGAAAGCCGACCGTCCGCGCAGGTCCTGCACTTCTGGAACGAGGCGAGCGGCCACCAGTCGTTGCACTTTCGGCAGAGCTTTTCTCTGAAGCCATGGACGTTCCTTGTCGGCATCCGACGCCAGCCACCGCGGCCTCGGGACTGAGCGAGCGCGAGCGGCACCCTTCCGCACTGCGCTCGGTCCTTGCACGCCCGTGAGCAGTAGGTCTGAGGGCGACCTGGGCGCAGCGGGCGGAAGGGCAACTCGCAGGTCAGGCAGGTGGTCACCGCACGCCCTCCGCATCCTCAGCCGCCGCCAGCAAGTCAGCCGCGATGGCCCTCGCCTGCATTGGGTCGCCGCCGAGGACATCACCGATTGTGGTGCGGCCAACACCAAACTCCCGGGCCAGTTGCGTCTGTGAGATGCCGCCAGCGTCGTACCGAGCCCGGATTGATCGCGCCTGCTCGGCCGACAATCTGACTCGAACAGGAGTAGTCACGGCACGCTTCGCGGACCACTTCAGAGTGAACAGCCTGTTCCAGATGGTGCGCAGATCGATCCCCGAGCGCTCCGACCACTCGGCAAGACACGCAGTTTCCCCGTCAACCGTGACGGTCACGTTATTGGTGCGGTTGCGTCCTTGCTGTGAACGGGTCACCCACCGGCAGTTGTCGGGCTCATAGCCGCGAGCGTTGTCGATGCGGTCGATCTGCGTCCCTGCGGGTCGCTCCCCCATGTCCGCGAGGAAGCTCTCGAACTCCTGCCACCGATCGCACACGGCCACGCCCTTGCCCCCGTAGTACGGGTAGGCGTCATGCTTTGGATTGCAGCAGCGCGCATGCATGCCCGCCCAAACGATGTAGGTGGGCGAGCCAGTGCGACCATGGGTCACGGTACGCTCCACCAGGCTGTCCACAGCAAGGCAGCCGCAAGAGAGGACCATCCCTGACTTCACGTTATGCGGCGCGGCCCAATGCATCGCGCCGCAGTCGCACACGAACTCCCAGTAGGTGCGCCCGCGACCCGTGCTGCCGACGCGGCGCTCCGATACGCCCGTGACGACGAGCCTCCCGAACCGGTCCCCAGTCTTCATTTGTCAACCACCTCAGCCGCCTCGGCTGCGAGTAGGAGATCCGTGGCCACGGCTCGGCATTGCTCGACGGTCAGCCACAACTCCGCGTCAGGCAGCATCAACG
>DATLIL010000982.1:0-8084 GCA_035539475.1 Polyangiaceae bacterium | reverse complement strand
CTTCCGGCGCTTTCACCAGCGCGCTCACCGAGCGCTCGATTTCGAGGTTGGTCAGCCGCCGCAGCCTGGCGGGCAGTCGCTTGGCTCCGTTCGGTAGCTCGAAGGTCTGGTCGGCGGCGCTGCGCGCGTGACCGCCCGCGCAGCCGCTGCCGAGCGCGGCGCACAGTACCAGGCCGAGCAGGCGCTTCATCGCCTACTTGGCGCCGTCAGCGGGCAAGAACTCGATGTCGTCGACCCAGAAATCGATCGGCAGCGACTTGACGTCGGCAGCGAAGTTGAGCGCGATGAGGCGCGTCGGATCGAAGCGCACCTGGGCGCCCCAGCCGCCCTGCTGCAGCTTGTCCCAGCGCACCGTGTAGTCCTCCCACTTGTCGCTCAGCAAGAACGGCTTGCCGTAGTGGTCCCAGCAGCCTTCGGTGCAGATGCCGCCGTTATCCTTCGGCACCGTCTCCGGCATGTTGAAGCTGACGCGGACGGTGCCCGGTCCCTTGGCGCGGAACTTGACCCCGCCGAAGCTCGAGGCGTTGAACGGGCAGCGCACGCCCTTGTCCACCCAGTTGAGTGACGTGCTCCAGGCCACGCCCCACTGCGTCTGTCCCGCGGCCTTGAGGTGAGCCGCGTAGCGGTTCTCTTTGTCGGACTCGCCGGCGGCGAGCAGCTCGGCCACGAACTGCCCCTGCGGCGAGATGGTGGAGCCCTCGGTGTTGTCCGAGGCGGCGTACCACCAGCCCTCGCGCTGGAACGTCTTGAACAGCTTGGCGTCGCCGTCCTCGAAATCGTCGAGCAGCTTGACGTCACCGGCTGGCGCCTTGGCTCCGCAGGGCCCGGCGTCGGCCTGCGCGTTCTTGCCATCGGCTGGTAGTGGGCGTTCGTCGGGGGAGGCGATGGTGGCGCCTTCACCGCCGAAGACGGCTGGCGACTTGTCGCCTCCGCCGGAGACGCAACCTGCGATGATCGAAACGCAACACAGCCAGAGAGCGCGCGCCATGACCCGGCAAGAATACCGGTCCCAGATCAGCGCCGCAACGTCAGAACGTACCGAGATCCACCGGCGGTAGACCCTTGTCCGCGCCGAGGCTCGTGGCCGGAAGTTCCGCGAGATCGTCCCCGATCGAGAAACGCCGCACCGTCGATTGTTCCTGATCCGCGAGCAGGCAGACGTCGCTGCAGCCCGGCGTGCAGAGCAGGCTGCCGAAGACGATGCCCTTGCCCGTGCCGTCGTCGTTGGTGCCGGCTTCGGCCAGGACACGAAACGAGTCATCTTCGAGCTCGAGCGCGAAGAGCTGGTTGTTGCCCGCGCCGAAGAACGGCGTCTGCGTCTTGCCCAGCATCAGCGTGTCCGTCGCCCACTCGATCTCCGGCTGCGCCGAGAAGCCGAGGGCGTCGTACACCGAGATCCGGCGGAGCTCGCGCGGCGGCACACTGCTCGCGTCGAGCAAGACGATGGCGCTGCCCTCGGGGTCGGCCAGATTGCCGTCCGGATCGATCCGGCCCGTGCAACCGAGAGCCATGGTGTCGCCCGAAGGCGAGAGCATCACGCGGCCGCAGCTCAGCAGGCCATCGAGCACGAGCTGCCAGATGATCTCGTCGGTCGCGGTGTCGATGGCCACGATCTCACTCGGGCCCTGGCTCTTGAAATCGAGGGACAGGCGCTGCAGCACGACCAGCGCGGTCTCACCGAACGGCGTGATCGAGAGGGGCCGCGGCGGCTGGTCGCTTTCGCGCGGCAGTGCGATCACGCCGGTGATGGCGGGCTCACTCGGATCCACGATCAGCACGTCACCGCCGAGCGAGTAAGGATCGTCCGTGGCGCCCGCGTTCTCGCCGAAGCGCGCCACGTATGCCTTGCTCGGCGAGAGCTCGAGGTAGTCGTAGGGGTTCGACTCGAAGTCGGTGCCCACGGGCAGCTGCGCGCGCACGCGGGCCGTCCGGGTATCGATCCAGGTGAGCACGTTGGTGCCGAAGCGATCGAGCAGCGCGACCTCGGGACCCACGATGCGGTTCGACGGCGCGATCACGTCGCCCGAAAAGGGCGCGGCCACGCTCGAAGCCTCCAGCGCGCCGCTCGAGGCGAAGGACGGGCTCAGCACGAGCCCCTCACGGTCGAGCAGCGCGATCTGTGTCGACTGGTAGTCGCTCAGCACCGCCACGGCGCCGGCCGGGCAGAGCTCGTCGCCGACCACGTCCACGCCACCGCTCGGCGTGTCGGTCGATTCCACGTTGCAGCCGGCGAGCGCGAGCAGCGCGGCAAGCCTTAGAGTTCTCATAGCGTTGTCTCCATCGACACGTAAACGCTGCGCCCTGGCAGCGGGTAGCCGACCACGTCGAAGGCCGGCGCGTCGAACAGATTGTGCAAGCGTGCGCGTGCCTTGATCTGGTCGCGCAACAAGCCTTGCTCGAGCTCGAGATCGAACGACGTCTGTGCAGGAATGACGATCAGCCCAGCGGGATCGGCGTAGCGGCTCGACTGGTGCAGCACGCTGAGGCGCGCCCGCGTGCGCCGGACTCTGCCGCTCAGGCCCGCGGCCGCCCGGAAGCGCGACTGGAACGGCAGGACGTCGTTCTCGGCCTGGCGCCCCTCGGTCACGTCGCGCGGGTCGGTGAAGGTCAGCCCGACGTCGAGGCCGACGTGTGTGGCGTAGTCGGCGCCCGCGGAGGTCTCCAGCCCGAGGATGCGCGCTGACTGCACGTTGACGGGGACGAGCTGACCCATGCTGCGCGCATAGCTGATCAGGTCATTGGCGCGCCGAGCGTAGGCCGCGGCGTCGGCCCAGAGCTCGAGCGCACCGAAGCCGCGCTGGAAGCGCGCACCGAGATCGGCCGTGATGCCCTCTTCGGGTCTCAGGTTCTCGTTGCCGCGCACGAGGATGCCGCCGCCGTGAACCTCGCTCAGGGTGGGGAAACGGACGTAGCGACCAGCGCCGGCAAAGGCCGTGAGCGAGCGCGTGCGCCAGGCGAGCGCGAGCCTGCCGACGGGCTCGCTCTGCTGACACAGATCGGCGCCGCCGAGCGCGGAGCGGCAGGCCAGCGCCACGACCGGCAGCAGGAAGAGCCCCGTCCAGGGCTGAAAAGACAGGCCCGCCGCCGCGCGACCGCTGCGCGCGTCTGCCCGAAGCTCCTGCACGTCGCCGTCCTCGCGCAGGAGCTGATCGACCGACGCGTCGAGCACCGTGGTCAGCCGGAGCGACGGCGTGAGCTCGAAATCTGCCAGCGCGCGCTGGCTGGCACGCCGACCAGTGACCTCCATGCGCGGGACGAGCAGCACCTCGAGCTCGGGGTCGTCGTAGACGGAAGTCGCGTTCGTGAAGCTCGTCATGAGCTCGAGCTCGTGCTGGCGTTCGGCGCCAAACGGGGAGCGAGCGCGCGCGCCGACCAGCACGCGTTCGTAACGCGCGCGCGTCTCCTCCGTGGGGAGCAGCGCCAGGTGCGGCACGCCCTGCTCGCGTGCGACAACGTTGCCCAGCACATCGATGCGCACGCCGCCCGGTAGGTCGAAGGCGCCGACGGTCCAGGCGTCGAGCAGCGAGACGTCGATGTTCTGCTGCCGGCTCTCGACGTCGTCGCCGGGCACGAAGGCGGTGCCGCGGTTGTCCTCGAACGGGTAGTCGTTCTCGGCGCTGGTGAAGGACGCGCCGACCAGGAGCGCCTGGCGCTCGCCGCCCGCGGCCGCGAAAGCGTAGCCGCCCGCGGTGCCGAAGCTGCCCGCGGACAGGCTGGCGCCCGCTGCGTTGCCGCGCGGTCTCACGGGCATGAACGAGATGGCCCCGCCGATGCCGAATTCGTCCGCGGCGAGCGGCGCGTTGCCGCGGTAGATCTCGATGCGATCGATGAGCCAGAGCGGGACGACCGACAGATCCGCGGCGCCCGCCACCTCGTCGTTGATACGGATGCCACCCAGATAGACCGGCGTCTGCGCCGCCGTCGCCCCGCGAACCGAAGCGGTGGCCGCGCTGCCGAAGCCGCCGTACTGCACGACGGCGACGCCACTCTCGGCGCGTAGCACCTCGGCGGCGGTCAGCCCCGGCGCTTCGAGCCGCTCGCGCCGGACCACGGAGGCAGCCAGCGCGTCCTCGTTCGAGGGCTCGTGCGGATGTGGACGCTCGCCGACCACGTCGAGCTCGAGGGGCGCAGCGGGCTCCTGAGCGAGCAGTGGTGTGCTCCACAGCGTGAGCACCAGAAGAGAGGTCGTGACGAAGCGATCCACGGCGCTGGGCTCACCACCTTCCCTCGAAGGTTTCGGAGCAGACGCTCGGCGAGCCGAACGGTCTTCGTCAGGTCTTCGGACTTGGGGCGGGCACTCTCGTGCTGGCCTAGGCGTCGCCGCTTCCCGACCGCCGGATTGCGATCAGTGCTTCGGGGCGACGTTCGTTCCCCTTACCGCTGCGGGGCAGCTCCGGATTTTCACCGGATTCCCTCGAAGGTGAACCCACGGGGGTTCACGACGAGAACTGGCGGACCGTAGTGACGGCCCGCCAGCCTGTCAAGAGCGCTCAGGGCGCTGTCAGCATGGGTTTGGCCTTGTTGAACAGCTCGACGAACTCGACGCGATCATCGAGTGCTTCGTGCGCGGGGCGCGTCACCAGCGCCTCGATCGCCGACAGGCGCTCGGGCACGGCGTAGGGGCTCTGCCGCAAGATCTCGGCGAACGACGCGACCGACAGCGCCCACTGGAAGTCGGCGTCGAGCTCGGTGGCGTCCGCGGCGATCGCGCTCGGTGCCAGGCTGCTCGCGACCTCCGAAGCCGGGTCGGATTCCGTCGCGCCGGGCTGCTTGTAACGCACCTTGACCAGCACCAGATCCTCCGCGCCCACCTCCACGACACCGTCGTAGACGGCGCCGTCTTCGGCCATCGGCGCGCCATCCGCCGCCGGGAGCTCGCTGCCGGTGCGCACGACCTCGTAAAGCGCCGTCACGCGGTGGCCAGCGCCGATCTCGCCGGCGTCGACCGCGTCGTCGCGGAAGTCGTCGTCGGCGACGGCGCGGTTTTCGTAGCCGAGCAGGCGATAAGCCAGGACGTACTCGGGATTGAACTCGACCTGGATCTTCATGTCCTTGGCGATGTGCACCAGCGTGCTCAGCATCTGCTCCTGCACGTACTCCGTGGCCTGCGCGCTGCTCGAGATCACGGCGTGCATGCCGTTGCCGGCGTTGCTCACGGCCTGCATCATCGCGTCGTTGCTGCCGATGCCGAAGCCGAGTGCGGTCAGCGTGATGCCGGTCGCGCGCTTCTCCTCGATCAACGTCAGGAGCTCATCGGTGGACGACGGGCCCACGTTGAAGTCGCCGTCCGTGCAGAGCACGACGTGGTTGATCCCGCCGTCGATGAAGCCTGCTTCGGCCTGCTGGTAGGCGAGATCGATGCCCGCTGCCCCCGCGGTGCTGCCACCCGAAGCCAGCGCGTCGATCACGGCCTTGATCGTCGCTGCGTTCGCGACGGGGGTGGGCTCCAGCCGAACCTCGGTCGAGCCGGCGTAGGTGACGATGGAGATGGTGTCCGTCGCGTCGAGCACGTCCACCGTTTCATCGAGCACCTGCTGCACCAGCGGCAGCTTGTCCGCCGAGCTCATGCTGCCGGAGACGTCGACCAGGAACACGATGTTGGCTGGCTTCTTGTCCTCCGGCGGCGGGGTGATGCCCTGGATGCCGACGCGCAAGATCGTGGTGTCCCACTCGAACAAGCTCGGCGCGGCGGCCAGGCTGATGCTGAACGGATGCTCGGCGCCCTGTTCCGGGGCGACGTACTCGTAGGTGAAGCTATTGACGTACTCCTCGAGTCGAACGCTGTCCGGCTCCGGCAACATGCCAGCGTTCACGTATTGCCGGAAGATGTCGTAGCTCGCGGTGTCGACGTCCGCCGCGAACGTGGAGAGCGGATCGTGTGTGGCGATCACGAACGGATTCGTGCCGAGCGGAGGCGGTGGTGGCTCTTCTTCCGCCACCGAGCCGCTGCCCCCGGACCCGCTGTCGGTCTCGTAAGGCGGCTCCTGCTCCTGCCCGGGAATGATGACGCCGCTGGACGTGCTGCCACCCTTGCCAGAGCTGCCTCCCTTGCCGGTGTAGGACGGGTCGTCATAGCTCCTCCCAGCGGCAGTGTCCTCGTCGTCGTCACTCGCGCTGCACCCCACCAACGCGGCGCAGGTCGTCAGCGATAACCCAAGTAAGCAAGCACCAATCCTCGTCATGCGAACCTCCCGCGCCGCCGCTTTGCAAGCTCGGTGCCGTTCGCGCCTATTCAAGGAAATCGCAGGTATTGCGCCGATGCCGGTCTGCCAGGCTGTGCCAGCCACGACAAATGGATCAGTGATCGCTCAGTCCGGGTGTGCGGAGAGCTCCACGATTCGAGCCGTGATCAAACCGAAAAATCCATCAGCGCCGCGACTGTACGACCAGCCCAGATGGCGTACGCAGGCGGAGCACACCACGGCTTGCCAGACGTAACCGGGGAACCACGTCCAGACGCTGCTGCTCTCGCCCACGCCGACCGCGCCCGGCGCTCTCGAGAAGCAGACGATCTCGAAATGCAATCCGTCTGGATTCATGAAGCGGTGCTGGTGTCGGCCGTCGACACTCGTCTTCTCGGTGACGGTCGTCACGAAGTTGCCGCAGTCGGCACAGACGACACTGGCCGCTCGCTCGCTGACACGTTCCGACTCCGGGGACCGTTCGCTCGCCGGGCGCGCGTGAGGCGCGCTGGAGCCTGGTACCTCTCGCAGAGTCACGGTTGCCACGTGAGGCGACGAGTTTACCGCAGCGGCGACGCTTCGTCCCCCTGGTACGCGCGATGCATCGATCCTGGGCGGTCCTCGCGCGATACGAGGCAAAAGGAGGTCAAGATGACTAGCACGGTCGACAAGCTCAATTCCTTCCTGCGCGGCGAGCTCTCCGCCGTGGAGACCTACCGTCAGGCCATCGACAAGCTATCGGACAAGCCCGAGGCAAGCACACTGAACGACTGCATGCGCTCGCACGCCCGCCGGGCCGAGCTACTCAGCGCCGAGATCCGCCGCCGCGGTGGCGATCCCGCACAGAGCTCGGGTCCCTGGGGCGCTTTTGCCAAGCTGGTCGAGGGCGGGGCCAAGGCCTTCGGTGAGAAGGCGGCCATCGCAGCACTCGAGCAGGGCGAGGATCACGGTCGCGACGACTACAAGAAGGACACCAAGGACCTGGAGCCCGACGCGCAGAACTGGGTCAATACCCAAATTTTTCCCGAGCAGCTGCGCACGCACCAGGCCATGAGCACGCTCAAGAAGACGTTCCATTGACCCGCTGAGCGGCTGCTGAGCCGCTGCGCCTTCAAACGCGCAGCGGCTCGCCGTCGGCCCCACGATAGACGATCTCGTAGACGTCCTTGCGACGATCGCTGAAGTTCTGCGTGGCTCCCACGTAGCGGTGACGCCGCAGGAGCTCGAGGTCGAGGTCACTGATTACCAGCGTCTCGATGTTGGGCTCGCACTCGGCGGCGATGCCGTCCCGCGAGAAGGCAAAGTCGCAGGGCGTGAGGATCGCCGACTGGGCGTAGTGAATGTCGGCGTTCGCGACCTGCGGCAGGTTGCCGGTGCAGCCCGCGAGCGCGATGAAGAGGTGATTCTCGATGCAGCGTGCCTGGGCGCAGAGCCGCACGCGCAGGTACGCTGCTCTGCCGTCGGTGTTGTAGGGGCAGAACAGGAGTTGCGCGCCCTTCTGGGCGGCGACGCGCGCGATCTCGGGGAACTCGATGTCGTAGCAGACGCTGATGGCGATGCGGCCGCGATCCGTGTCGAACACCTCGACGCGCGAGCCGCCCTCGACGCCCCACCACTTGCGCTCCGACGGCGTGATGTGGATCTTGTACTGCTTGTCGATCGTGCCGTTCCTGCGGAACAGGTAGCTGGCATTGAAGAGGCGCCCGTTCTCGATCACGAACTGGCTGCCACCGATGATGTTCACGCTGTACTTGATGGCGAGCTCGTTGAAAAACTCGAGGTAGCGCGGGGTGTACTCGCTGAGCTTGCGCGCCGCCTCGCCGGGCCGGTTGGGCGACATGATCGCGAGGAGCTGCAGCGTGAAGAGCTCGGGAAAGAGCAAGAAGTCAGCGCGGTAGTCGG
>DATLIL010000981.1:0-8348 GCA_035539475.1 Polyangiaceae bacterium | reverse complement strand
GGTGCTCTTGCTCCAGGCGAGCTTGTTCCGCCTCGCGGGCCTGCCGCTCGGCGAGCTCCCGGCGGCGCTGGGCCTCGAGCAGGCGTTGCTCCTGCTCGGCGCGGTCGCGGTCGATCCGCTCACGCTCGACTTCCAGCAGCGATTGCAGCGAAAACAGCAAAGACGATTCTCGGGCCTGTCCCATGGCAGTGCTTCTCCTGCGGCTGGGCGACGCTCGCTTTTTGGCGTTCAGCGTCGCTCCGGCACTTTCGGACACCGCCGAGAAACGGCGTCTTGGGTGGCTTCGCAAATCAGTGCCCGAACGGCACCAAGACCCCTGGCTCAGCCAGTCTCAGTAAAACGCCACGTCGTCGACCCAGACGTCGAAATCCTCACCCCGCGCAAAGCTCACCTGGAACCCCAGCGCTTCTTCCAGCTCGATCGCGGGGAGCTGGGGCATCCCGTACCCCTCCTGGGTCATCGAGCTGAACGACACCGTCAATTGCTGCCATTCGGGGCTGATGTCGAACGTCTTGCCGAAGTGGTCGCCGCAAACGCTGCAGCCATCCGTGGCGCCCGGCGTCGCGATCTGGATCCGCGCCCGATACGTGCGCTCGTCGCCGGAACGCATCCAGAGCGTGACGCCGGTGTGGGCTGAAATGTCGTAGGGCTGGGCCATCCCGGCCTGGACGCTGAAATCCGCCCTCACCAGAGCGCCCCATTCGTTGAAGTCGTGACCAGACGTGTGCAGCCCACGTTCGCTGGAGCCCCGAACCGGCTCGAGCAGGTCGACCAGCCCCGTGTTCTGGTACGGCAACTGTTGGCCCATGGAGCTGCCGTCGTTGCCCTTGTACCAGCTGCCCACGCGCTCGGCGGCCGGGAGGAGGGTCACGTTGCCGTCCTCGAAGTCATCGATCATGAGCTCGATGCTCGTGGAGGCCGAACCGCTGCTGCCGCCCGTGTTCGACGTACCGCCCTTGCCAGCGCCGCCGCTGCCCGCGCTGCCGCCGCTGCCCGCGCTGCCGCCGCCAGCGCTGTTACCGCCGCCGTCGGCCCGCAGGTCTCCGGTCGGATAGTCCTCGAACGAGACGAAGCAGCCCGTGACCAGGAGACTGGACAGCGTCGCCCTGAGCACGGCCGGTAGCTGGGGGATCGAACGCACCGCCCCGCAGCTTACCAAAGGGGGTTCAGAAGCGCCTTTCGAACCTCAGACCCGCCGAATTCACGCCAATTGATGCCCGAATCGCGCTCGTGTGCGGATCTTCGGGCTCGCTGAGCAGAAGGTAGGTGGCCGCGCCCACGCCCGCGAGCCCCACCACGAAGCTGATCGCGCTGATGGCGCCGAGCGTGCGGCCCGTCTCGTTCGCTTCCTGCCCTTCGGCGTTACAGCGCTTGATGTCGTCCCGACAGTTGGCGTCGGCGATCTCTTTCTGCCGGAGCGTGAGCAAGCCCGTGACGGTGCCGATGGTCAGGCCGCCGATGCCGGCCCCGCCAATGACATAAGTCCAGGTGCGCCTCGACATTTCGCTCGGCCCTGCCGTCGACGCGGATACCGGCGCCTCCGCCTCCGGTTCGCTTTCTTCGGGGCGGCTGCCGCCCGCACCGGCGGTGATCACCAGGCGCTCGGTTTTCCCCTCGACCAGCGTGACCGGAAACACCCGTTCGCTCATGCCAGGCGCCGAGACCGCGATTTCGTAGGACCCAGGGTCGAGCGGCAGCGGCACTCCAAAGCTCGCGCTGCCGAGCTCGGTTCCCGCCACCCGGGCGCGAGTGTTGGGGGTAGCGCCCGGCGCGAGCTCCAGCACCAGCTTGGGCGTCCGACTCTGCAGATCGACCAGGCGCTGTCGCACGATCGTCAGGCGGTCGTCACTGGGGTCGAGCTCGGCCGTGGCGGAGCGAAAGAGCGTCCAGGCCGTGGCCAGCTTGCCGCGTTTCTCCTCGCAGTCGGCCAGGTTCAGCACGGTGCCTACGGCCGGATCGAGCCGGTTGCTCTCGCGGAAACGCGCGCAGGCGAGCTCCAGATCACCCGCTGCGAGAGCGGTTCGCCCCTCCTCGAACAGTGCCTCGGCCGCGGAAACGCTGACAGAGCTCGGCTGGGCCAGAGCCGCGGACGGAGCCCACACGGGGGCCACCGCACAAGACGCCGCGAGCAGCAAGAGGCGGAGGGAACGCATACGGCCACGAGCCTAGCAGAGCTTGCCCCTGCGCTTGCGCTTAGTCGTCAACCGCACGTTTTCCGCGGCCGTGTGGGTCCATGTAGTTCCATCCAGGCCCGTACGATTGGCTATTTCCATCTGCGGTCGGGTCTGGCATTTGAGAAGCGTAACGAGAGAGTGGGACCCTGATCGTGAGCGCGCTGCCGATTGACCCGAGACCCGAATCGCCCGAGCGCAAGCGTTCCGCGCGCCGCTCGCGTTCGATCCGGGTGGCGCGCATCGGGCGGCAAGAGGTCAAGCGCGCCGGAGAGCGCGCCGCAGAGCTCGAGCTCGACCTCACGCGGCCGACGCTGCGCAGCGAGTGCGTCGAGGGTCCGCGCCCGTGCCCGCACGTGGCCTGCAAGCATCACCTCTACCTCGACGTCAATCCGAACACCGGCACGATCAAGCTCAACTTTCCCGAGCTCGAGGTGTGGGAGCTCGCAGATAGCTGCGCGCTGGACATCGCCGAACGCGGCGGCACGTCGCTCGATGACATCAGCAAACTGATGAACGTCACGCGCGAGCGCGTGCGGCAGATCGAGACTCAGGCCATGTCCAAGCTCGCCAGCGTGCAAGACCTGCACGAGCTGCGGCAGCACCCCTGATCGACGCTCAGGCGTTGATGATTCTGTAGGCCTGCTTGAGCACGGGCTCCGCCAGCGGCCACAGCACGAACCTCGCGATGACGATCACGCCGAGCAAGCCGAGCATCGGTGTCTCGCGCAGTCGATCGTAGAACGAGCCCAGCGTGCGTGGGGCCAGACCTTCGGCCACACCGGCGCCGTCCAGCGGCGGGAACGGGATCAGGTTGAAGATGCCGAGCAGGATGTTGAGCTCCAGCATCGCGCGCAGCAGCATGCGCACAGCGCCCATCACCGAGCTCGGCGCGACACCGTCGAACACGCCCTGACTGCGCAAGACCTTGAGCAGGATCAGCGCGATGAGCGCGAGCAAGAAGTTGGTGGCCGGTCCTGCCACCGACATCAACGCCGCGCGTCCGGGATGGCGCCGCGCCCAGAGCGGATCGACTGGCACCGACGCCCAGCCGATCATGCCGCCGCCGATCAAGTATCCGGCGATGGGCACCACCACCATGCCGAGCGGCTCGCGCTTGATGTGGGGTGTGGGATCGAGCGTGACGTGCCCACCGAGGTAGGCAGTGCGATCACCCCCGCGCAACGCGAACAGGGCGTGGGCCGCCTCGTGGCACGTCGTGCTGAACAAGAACGCCAGGTACCAAACGACGAACTCAGCGATATTCACGCGGAGAAATGCCTCTAGCACCGATCCGCCAAGCCCGCCTAGGATGGTCGCATGCGTGCGTTGCTTCTCGGCCTTTGTCTGACCCTCGCGGGCTGCGGCGGCGAGGGCTCCAAGCTCGTGACCGTCCGCGCAGGCAGCGGCAACGGCCCCATCGACTTCGCGGTAAAGAACGCAACCGACGTCGGGATCAACAGCCTGTTCATGGCCAAGACCGAGGTCGTTCAGAAGAACGACCCCGACCACCTCGACCCGAACTCGCCCCAGGGCCAGGAGGTATGGGGGGGCGACCTGCTGAGCGCCGCCATCCCGATCGGAGAGCGGGTGCCAATCGTGGTCAGGGAGCCAGGCCGCTGGGACCTCAGGGCCACCGATCGCGACGGTCGCGAACAGCACGTCGCGGGCTTGAAGCTGGAGGCCGGGGGGCGCTATATCCTCGAGCTCCACGACGGTGGATGGCGCGTACCCAGGCCCTGAGGCCGACCATCGAGTAACGAGCGCTCAGCACCGGCCAGCAGACCTGACCAGGCCCGCCTATCGACGTCGCCCTGCAAACTAGCGGGGACCAGCGCTCCAAAACAGGACGTCAGAGTGCATGATGCACCCCGTTGCAAACGTAGGTTTGCACGATGGTTGCTCCATGCCGGCTGATGCAGTTAGCATCCTGCACGCATCATGCAGAATATCTGCAGTCGCCAGGCGTGGGAACCATGGGTTGGCTCCGCGACCTGATGAAGGCGGCCCAGCCGCCGCCTCGCAGCTTCGATGATCTGGCGCGCCGCTGCCTCTCTCATGCCACCTGGCCGGCCGAATTTCAGGTCCGTGGCCGGTCCCTCGGTACGTTGCTCGGCAAGTTCGATCGCGAGCTCGAGCTCGACTGGCTGGCCCACCGTCCGGGGGCTCAGCGCACGCTCGCCCTCGTCCTCGGCACGACCCGGGAGCAGGTGCTCGAAGCGCTCACCCCGAAGCGAGCCGCACCGGGTCGCTACGTCCGACTCGATGACCTGCCTTCCGGCCGACTGCTCGACCTGAGCGAGGAGCCGCTCTTCCCGGGGATCCCACCCGAAGTGCTCGCTCCAGGCGCGTGGGACGCCCTGTGGTGGATCGTACCCAGCGGCGGCGGACGTTCCCTGGTCGGACGCTGGCTGAGGGCCCGCGGACTCATTTCTGGAGTCGAGCTCGACGATCAGCCCGCTCGGCCGCACTACGTCGAGCTCGCCAGGGGCGCCACGCTCGCGCCACGACGCGGCCTGTGCGTCGCGTCACCACTGCCGCCAGAGACGCCTGGCTTTCACGTGGTGCGGAGCGACGAGCTCTCGACGTCGTTGCCGGCGCTGCTCGAATGGGCCGTCGATCGCTTGCCCGATCCGGGGCGTTTCGACCGCCGCGCACTGGAGAACTGGCTTGGCGATCTCGCGCAAGGCGGCGTCATCGAGAGCGCGGGCGCCGTCTTGGGACTGGTGGGTCTCGCTGACGAACGCGGTGTGCCCGAGCTCGTGCGGCGCTCGCCGCGTGAGATCATGAACCTGTTTCTGCGCAAGCGAGCGAGCGAGGCGCTCGATCCCGAAGCGCCGGCCACACATTGGATGAAGCGCTCGGCGGCAGAAGCGCTGATCGCGCTCCTGCGTCAGACGCTGACCGACTCGGACGAACCCTGGTGGCACCCGCGCACGCTGGGCGAATGGTCGGAGCTCTTGCCGGCCGAGCTGCGACGCGAAGCCGACGTCGAGTGGCTCTCGCTCTCGCTGGCGCGGCCTGGCAGTGCCATCCGCCCGAGCGACGTGGAACGAGCCGCGCGCGAGCTGCCGCCCGGAGCGTTCCGTCTGCTGCGCGCGTTCGAGCGCAGCGGTCTGTTGCGGCGCGAAGACAGTGAGACGCTGGCGCTCAGGCCGCACTGGCTGGTCGCGCTCGGCCTGCACGAGGCGCTCGCCGAGCTGTCGCGCGCGGCGCCGGCGGAATGGGGTGAGGCGCTGCTCAGGCCCTACGCCGCCGACCGCGTTGCGCGCGTCGTCGCCGAGCGCGCAGCGAGCGGCGATGCCACGCTGATCGACGACGTAAACGACGTCGATCCAGGCGCGAGCCCTGCCCTGACCGCGGCTACGGAGCTCGCCTTTCGAGCCGTGGGCCTGGCCACGCTGAAGAACGGCGAGCCGCCCGTGGACGGCGTCGAGACGCTGTGGAACCAGACGCTCGAGCTCGCGGTTTCGGCGCCGGGCAGAGCTCCCCTGCCGCGCATCGACTACGCGGGCGGCCAGGCGCTGCTCGCGCGTGGCAGCTACTACCTTGCCGCCTGGTCGCTCTCGGAAGCGCTACCCGCGGCGTCGGCGCAGGGACCGCCCGCGCTCTGCCCGTGGTCGCAGGCGCGCACTGCCCCGGCGCGCGCACTGCTCGACGACGTTCAGGCGGCGCTGGCTGCCCAACCCGAGCTGCGCGCTCCAGCGGCACGTCTGGTCGGACGACTACCGGGCGGCGACGCAGAACGGCACGAGCTGGAGCTGCCCGCTCTGCTCGTGGCCACGAGCTCGCTCGCTGCGTGGACGGCGGCTGCAGCGTCGAGCTTCGCTGCGCCGGTGGCAGCCGAGCTCGTTCGGGATCAACCCACGCTGATCACGAACGTGTGGCGCGACTGGGAGCGCTCGGGCCGACCGCTGCTGACCGCGCTGCTGCAGCCGAGCCCGCTCGCCCACTTGCTCTGGCGAGGAGCTCCGTCGAGCGCGCTCGAGAGCTTGCTCGAGCGTGAGCCCATCGGCTACGCCTGGCTCGGGCCCGCGCAGTGGCAGGCCGTGACCCTCACGCTGAAGAGCCGCGGCCGCGCGCCCGTCGAGCTCGAGCTATGGCGCCACTTGCCCGACGCCGAGCTCGCCGAGCTCTTCGACGCGGGTCTCTTTCCGAACGACGAAGCCTGCCTCCGCCTGCTCTGGAGTCGCGCGCCGGAGCTCGTACGGCACACGCTGGAATCGGCCTTTTTCGCGCAAATAGCGGGTGCGGTCGGAGCCCTGCTGGCAGCCGCGCCGCTCGATCACAGCGCTGACCTGGCGCGCGCTCTCGCGGCCGACAAGCGCCTCCGCGCGGTCGCCACGCCACAGCTCTGGGAGCTGCAGCGCTGGCTCCACGATCGCGTCTCACGGCGGGCGCCGGGCTGGCGTGCGGTATTCGACGCACTGGTCCGGCTGGAGAGGCGACTTTCGGGCGCCAGCCGAAGCAGCCTATGATCGAGCCATGCGCGTCGCGTCCCTCAAAGCTTTCGGCGTCGAAAATCTGACGATCGAGGAGCGTGCGATGCCGTCGTGCGGGCCGAGTCAGGCGCTGGTCCGCGTGCGCGCCGTCACCCTCAACTACCGCGACCTCTTGATGGTCCGCGGCGAGTACGACCCGAAGCAGCGGCTCCCGCTCGTTCCCTGCTCGGACGCGCTGGGCGAGGTCGTCGAGGTCGGCAGCGAAGTCGCTGACCTCGCTGTCGGCGACCGCGTCTGTCCCATCTTTGCACGTGGCTGGCTGGCGGGTCCGCCCACACGCGAAACGCCGCGCTCGGCGCTGGGTGGGCCCGGCGACGGCACGCTGGCCGAGTACATCGTGGCCGACGCAAAGAACCTCGTTCGTCCGCCTGCACACCTCTCGGACACCGGCTCGGCCAGTCTGGCCTGCGCCGGCGTGACGGCGTGGCGCGCGCTGTTCGAGGAGGGCAATCTGGTGCCCGGGCAGACCGTGCTCGTGCTCGGCACCGGTGGCGTCTCGCTGTTCGCCTTGCAGTTCGCCAAGCTCGTCGGCGCCCGCGTGATCGCCACCAGCCGCAGCCCCGAAAAGCTCGAACGTGCTCTCGCGCTCGGCGCGGATCACGGCATCGATCTGTCCTCGGATGCTCGCTTCGGGCTGCGCGTGCGCGAGCTCACCGGCGACGCCGGCGCCGATCACGTGATCGAGGTCGGCGGCGCCGGCACCCTCGCCGAGTCCCTGCGCGCGGTGCGCGCCGGCGGCACCATCAGCCTGATCGGCGTGCTGTCCGGCAGCGGACCTCAGCCGAGCCTGGTGCCGGCGGTGATGCGCAACATTCGCCTGCAAGGCGTTCTGGTCGGTCCGCGCGCCTCGTTCGTGGCGATGAACCGCGCCATCGAGCACGCCCGCCTCGAGCCAGTGATCGACCAGACTTTCCCCTTCGCGGACGTGCACGCCGCGTTCGATCACCTGGAGAGCGGCAAGCACTTCGGAAAAGTCGGGATAGTGTTCTGACACGCTCTGCGCGGTTTGATCGGAGGTCTGGCGGCGCGGCTGCCCCACTCGCCGGTCTCCCCCAAGCGCTCGGAGACTCGCGCGGGGGAGACGGCTCGCGCCCCCCGCAGCGCCATCAGGTGGGCCGCACGAAGCCGTCTGGGGCGCTCTTGGTTCGGGCGGAAACGAGACAGGGGACGGCCTGTCAGGGTCGGACGCACAAATCCTGGGGCGAAGTAACGGCCCAACCCGCGGATGCAGCCCAACGTCAGCCTATCGGTTTCGCCTGTCCCGGGTTTCCCGGCCAGAAACGAGGTGGCCTCCTACGGGCCCGCGAAAATCCTCGTCGAAGAAAGTCCACGCCACCGAAAAGGCGAGCCCTGTCTATTCCTGGCGGCGAGAAACGGGACCCCGCGGCAGCGCACTCAGGTCGACGAGAGCACCGTGCGACGCGGCTCATTGCCGCTCGTCGACTCTCACGTCCCCCGTAAAGAGCGACAGGCACCGTGTTGACCGGCGTGTTCCCCACCCAAACCCGGCGATGCGAAGGCATTGGGGGGGGCGTACGGTGGACCCATTGCCGTTTGTCTATGTGGGATCGGCGATGGAGAAGAGGTCCCACGGAAGCGGGCGTCGAGCGTCGTCGGGATTGCGCGAAGCCCGCGTCAGCGGGCTGAGCCGGATCCAGGCCAAGGATCTTGAAAC
>DATLIL010000980.1:0-2390 GCA_035539475.1 Polyangiaceae bacterium | reverse complement strand
ACGAACTTCGGCGTCACTTCGCTGGCCGCGCCCCAAGCCGCATCATCAAGTGTGTCGAGATACTCTTTGACCGAGCGCCGGGTCTCGGCAAGCGCCTTCCAGTCGACCGGCTCTGCTCCTTCCGCCGAGCGTTGCTTGTTGGCATCCGCCCTGATCAGGCTGGCGTCGACGGCGAAGCCTTCACCACCCACCAATCTTTCCTCAATGCAGCGACGCACGGTCGTCTCGAACAACTCGCGCAGCAGGTCGCTGTCGCGGAAGCGGCCGTGGCGGTTCTTGGAGAAGGTCGAGTGGTCGGGCACGTCGCCGTCGAGGCCGAGCCGGCAGAACCAGCGATAGGCGAGGTTAAGATGCACCTCCTCGCACAGCCGCCGCTCCGAGCGGATCCCGAAGCAGTAGCCGACGATCAACATCCGGATCAGCAGCTCCGGATCGATCGAGGGCCGGCCAATCGGGCTGTAGAACGGGGCCACGTGGGCGCGTACGCCCTCCAGATCGACGAACCTATCGATCGCCCGCAGCATGTGGTCGGCTGGCACGTGGCGCTCGAGCGAGAACTCGTAGAACAGCGCCGCCTGGTCGACTCGACGATCACCCATCATGGCCGTCCCTCCCGTCGTCAGGAGAGTGAATCAGGCCCGAGTCACCGCTTCAACCGGCCTTTTTCAACACAATCGGCTCGTAGCGGTCGATCCGGAGGTCCGCTTTTGGGCATCTAGTCCGGCGTGCCTGGCCATGACCGGCTCGGGCTCAGCGGCGACGCTCGTAGTGTCCGCTCTTCGGCGGTGAGGAGGGTGCGGCCGGCATCCTCGCGCCTTTCATGACCGCTCGTGACCCGCGCCCAAGAGCGCCTACCGCGACGCGCAAACGTCGCTTCGTAGAGCGGTAGTGTTGCCGGGCGAGCTTTGCTACTCGTCGACCAATGGAAAGGTCGGATCTCCGAGCGCGACGCTCCGCGCTGCCAGGGTTGGTTGATACGGCGCCCGCAGCGCGCATTGAGCGGTGGAGCCGAGCGAATCCTCTCATTGCCTCACAATCGGACGAGTGTCCCAATGGCGACGAAGCCTTAGGGCCCAGGCCGGCGCGGGCGCCTTGAGCGGGGCAACCGGGGCCGAGGCGCTGTTGCGGCGCGCCATCGAGTTGGCGCCCGGCGATGTTCAGGCGCATGTGGATCTCGCCTCGTTGCTCACGCGCCTCGGGCGAGCGAGCGAGGCGGTCGGCATCCTGGAAGAGGCGCTGATCCGACAGCCGGCCGCCGTCTGGCCGCTTTCTCTGAAGGCGGCGGTTCTCGAAGGCGACGGTCGGATCCATGAGTCCCTCGACGCGCACCGGGCGGTGTTGGCGCGCGCGTCACGGGCGGCGCTTCCCTGGACGAACTACGGCCGGGCCTTGGCCGCAGTCGGAGATCTGCAGGCGGCGATCGAGGCGTACCGACAGTCGCTGGCGCTTGAGCCGAGCCAAGGGTTTGCTTGGTGGGGTCTGGCCAATCTCCGGACGCTTCGGCTGGATTCGCAGGACGTGACGCGCATGGAGCGGGCACTGCCCGGGGTCGCCGACAGTCTCAGCCGCACGCAACTGCACTACGCGCTCGGCAAGGCCCTGGGGGACCTGGAACTGTTCGCCTCGTCGTTCGAGCATTACGAGGCTGGAAACCGGCTGCGGGGCGGCTTCACCCGCTACGCCTCGGATTCGCTGAGCGAGGCGGTCCGCCGGACCGAGGCGGTCTTCACGTCAGCCTTCCTTGAGGCGCGGCGAGGGCAGGGGGCCGCAGCGGCCGATCCGATCTTCATCGTCGGCATGCCGCGATCGGGCTCCACCCTCGTCGAACAGATCCTCGCCAGCCATCCGCTGGTCGAAGGCCTGGGGGAACTGGCTGACCTCGACGAGGCGGCCGCTGCGCTCGGCGAACCCGAGACGCTCAGGACGCTCGACGCCGCCGCCGCAAAGGCGCTCGGTGAAGGTTATCTCGCCGCGGCCGGTCGCCGCCGGCGGACGGCGCGGCCCTTCTTCACCGACAAGATGCCGGCGAACTGGCGACACATGGGCCTCATCCAGCTCATCCTGCCGAACGCGAAGATCATCGACGTTCGACGCGAGCCGATGGCGTGCTGCTTCTCCAGCTTCACGACCTACTTCAATCGGCAGACCAGCTTTCCGGCCACGCTCGCCGAGCTCGGCCAGTACTACCGCGGCTATGTCCGTGCGATGGATCACTTCGACGAGGTCCTGCCTGGGCGGATCCACCGCCTGCAGTACGAGCGACTGATCGACGACCTGGAGGGCGAGACGCGGCGCCTGCTGGATCACCTGGGCCTGCCGTTCGCGACCGAGTGCCTGCGCTTTCACGAAAATCCGCGCGCTGTTCAGACGCCGAGCGCTCAACAGGTTCG
>DATLIL010000979.1:0-4301 GCA_035539475.1 Polyangiaceae bacterium | reverse complement strand
GTGCGCTGGCGCTGGCGCGAGAGGGCGCGAAGGTGGTGGTCAACGACCTGGGCGGATCGCGTGACGGTAGCGGCAACGCGCACGACGCTGCCGACGCGGTCGTGGCCGAGATCGCGGCGCTGGGCGGGACGGCCGTCGCGAGCTACGCCAGCGTGTCGACGCCGGAGGGCGCGAAGGAGATCGTCGATACGGCGCGGAAGAGCTTCGGCCGGCTCGACGTGATGATCAACAACGCGGGCATCCTGCGCGACAAGACGCTGCTCAACATGTCGCTGGAGCAGTGGCAGTCGGTGCTCGACGTGCACCTCACGGGCACGTTCCTCTGCACCCAGGCTGCGGCCTCGGCGATGCGCGACCAGGGCGGCGGGCGCATCATCAACACCACCAGCATCTCGGGCCTGCAGGGTAACTTCGGCCAGGCCAACTACTCGGCGGCGAAGGCGGGCATCTACGGCCTGACGCGCACCGCCAGCGTGGAGCTGCAGAAGTACGCGATCCGCGTGAACGCCGTCGCACCGCTGGCAAAGACACGCATGACCGAGGACCTGCCCATGTTCGAGAAGATCGGGGGCACGCTCTCTCCCGAGCACGTGGCGCCCGTCCACGTGTACCTGGCCAGCGATCTGTCGGGTGACCGGACGGGCCTGGTCATCGGGGTGGCGGGGGCCCGGCTCAGCATCTTCAAGGTGGTGGAGAGCGCCGGGCGCTATAAGGACGAGGACGGGGGCCTGTGGACGGCCGCGGAAATCGCGGATCACTTCGACGCCATTGCGAAAATTTGAGCCCTGGGGCGGCCTGGCAGGGCCCTGTGGCAGACCGTCTCTCGCTCGAACCCTGGGTAGGTGTTAGCTTTTCAGCGTCGACAGACGATGCAGCGCGAAGCTCAGATCCCCCTGTTCCTCTGGATTGCGACCGCGGTCGTAGCCCACGGCATTTGGGGCGGTGGCGTCGACAAGGCTGCGCGGCTGATCGGGGAAACGATGGAGATCCGCGACTTTGCGGCCTCCGTCCGGCGGCACGCCCAGGGCAAGGCCAAGCCCATCGAAGTGGCACTGCTGGAGGAGACCGAGGAGCCGGAGGAGGACGAGCCGGATCCCGACGCCGAGCCGGAGGAGCCGGAGGAGGCCGAGCCCGTGGTCGACGAGACCGCGAAGGAAGACGACCCGACGGACAAGACGTCGAAGCCTGACCCGAAGGCCAAGGACGAACCCGAGCCGAAGCTCAAGGAAGAGGAAAAGGAGAAAGAGAAGGAGAAGGAAAAAGAGAAGGAGGAGGAGAAGCCGAAGAACGAGCTCGTGATCGAAAAGCTGCCGGCGCCCGAGCGGCAGAAGCGCATCGCCGTCCAGCAGCACGTCGAGCCCAATCAGGAAGACAATCCCGACGCGGAGTTCATCGCGGACGAGGCCAACAAGGTCAAAGAGCAGACCCAGGCCCGCATCACCTCCACCGATCAGAACGACGCCCAGCCGACTCCGGGGACCAGCCTGGGCGGACCGCCCGACGAGCCCGGCAACGGCGAGCTCGACAAGGTCGCGCAGAACGAGGATCGCGACGGCGATCCGGATCGCGCGCCACAAGAAACGGCAAGTCGCGCCGAAGCCGCCAAGCCCGCCGAGTCCAAGGGCCCGGCCGAGCCGCGACCGGCCGAGGCCAACGGCGTGGAGCGCCGGCAAGATGGCGCCGCCAAGGGCTCCGAGAAGTCCGCCAGCAACGCGCCCGGTCAGGCTGGCCAGCGAGCGCAGCAGGCTTCACGCGCCCAGGAAGAGGCGCCCGAAACGCTCTCCAGCGAGGCCGGTGGCGGCTTCAGCATGGGCGAGAAGAAACAAGCTTCGATCCAGCAGAGCGCGCGCCGCGCGAAGAAGAAGCGCGAGCTGCCCAAGCAGCAGAGCGGCAAGCCCGGCGATTTGCTGGGTCTGGGCGCACCGGGCTCGACGCCTGGCGGGGTCAATCTGAACCTGGCTCCGCGGGTCGCGGTTGCGGCCATCGGCGAGGACAGGCTCTGGAAGGAGCGCCAGGCCGACGGCCAGCGCCGTCGCAGCGCCCACCGCGGTAGCTGGAAGACCGGCGGCATCGAGCGCTGGCGCAGCGCCATCGAGAACTACGTGCCCAGCGTCAAGCCGGGCAACCAGACCGCGCTCAACAGCGCGCGCGTGCCCTTCGCGGGCTACCTGAACATGGTGCACAACCGCCTGCACCCGATCTTCGCCGACGGCTTCCTGGCGTCGCTGTCGGAGCTGCCGGCTTCGCACCCGATGAACGACCAGAACCTCGTCACCCACCTCGAGATCGTGCTCGACAAGGACGAGGGCCGTATCCAGCGCATGGGCGTGACCAAGAGCAGCGGTGTCACGGCCTTCGACGTGTCAGCGCTGGCCTCGGTCGATCGCGCGCAGCCGTTCGGCGCGCCCCCGCGCGAGATCGTCTCGCCCGACGGCAACGTGTACTTCCACTGGGAATTTTATCGCATTCCGCAGTACGCCTGCTCGACGTACTACGCACACCCCTACATCCTGAAGACGGCACCGAAGCCGGCTCCAGGGACGCCCGGACCCGCGCCCGAGGCTCCGCCCAGTGAAGACTACAAGCCCCCGCCGGCGGGTGAGCGCCACGGCGACTACCGTGATCCGAATGAACACGATCACGATCACGACCACGACCACGATCACGAAGGCTGACGGGATCCGCCTTGAATGAAGTGAGCGAGAGGCCGCAGAGACCTTCATTGAGCGAGGGTGTGCCGCTGTGGTTGCTCGCCCTGGTGGGTTTTCTCGCCAGCTGGCTCGGCCGCGGCATCTCGCCAGCGCTGCCGGGCTCGAGCACCGGCATCGAGCGCTTCATCGTGCTCACCTACGGGGCGACCAGCGTGCTCAGTCAGCTCGCGGCAGCAGGAGCCGTGGCCTTCGTGCTGCGCCTGTCGGGGACCCTGCTCGTCGAACGGCGGCTCGGCATCGCCTTTCGTACGGTGGCGTTGCCCGCCGCCACCGCGGTGGCAGCGCTGACGGTCGCCGCGGCGCACGACGGTCTCGACGCAGAGATGCAGAGCGTGCTCGCCGTCGCCTGCCTGATGAGCGTGGCTGTCAGCATCCCCTTTGGTCTCTTGAGCCGCGCCACACGCGCCGTGGGCCTGCTTCTGGTCCTGGCTGCGCTCGCCAGCCTGCTGCACTTCTCGTCGCTGGCACTGGCCATTCGCTCCGGTGAGACCGCCTGGGCCGGCGGCTACGAGCTATCGCGCGGCGTGGCCACCGCTGCTTTCGTCGCCGATGTCGCGATGCTGGCCTTCGCCGTGGTCTGGCTGGGCCGGGCACGCGGCACGCGCATCGCGACGCTCGGCGCTGCCAGCGTGCTGTTCGGCTTCGCGCTGACGCTGCTCGCGCGCGAGGGCCTCGAACAGGACGCCAACGCCTGGCTGGTCGTCGTGGCCCGCACCATGGACGAGATCTCGCGGCCGCCCTCGCCGTTCATCCCCGCGGCGCTGCGCTACGTGCTCGAAGGCGCGCTCGCCTTGTGCGCGCTGCTCTGTCTGCTCGACCGGGAGCGCTTCACGTTCGGCGCCCTCTTCGCGCTGGCGTTGATCGGTCGCGGCGCCGTCGACGTGCCCCTCTCCGCGCTGCTGCTGTGCGCGGGCTCACTCACGCTGCCGCTCATGGCGCTGCACGGCGAGCCGACGCCGCCGCCCAGCAGTCGCGGGCGCAGGGAGGTCGGTGCCCCTGCCGAGGCGGTGCCACCGGCGGCGCCGGCAGCCGTGCCTAGCCCTGAGTGAGCACCAGCGTGCCGAACACGAACACGAGGTAGGGCATGGAGGCGCGGAAGAGGCGCTTGGCCCAGGCGTCACCGGCCGACTCCGACAGGCCCCTGAAGGCGTAGACGAAGAACGCCCCGCCGCTGGCGAGCGCCGTCAGCAGGTAGAGCGGCGAGGCCATGCCGTGCACGAAGGGCAAGAGCGTGGTCAGCACCAGCAGCGCCGAGTACCAGACGATGGCGCGCTTGGTGGCCGCGACGCCGCGCACCACTGGCAGCACGCGGTGGCCGGCGCGGGCGTACTCCTCGCGGCGGAAGATGGCGATGGCCAGGAAGTGCGGCAATTGCCAGACGAACAAGATCGCGAACAGCACCCAAGCCTGACGCGACAGCGTGCCGCTCACGCTGGCGTAGCCGATGAGTGGCGGCAGCGCTCCGGGCACCGCGCCGACCAGCAGCGCGAGCCAGCTCACTTGCTTGAGCGGGGTGTAGGCGAAGACGTAGCTGACGAGCGCTGCCAGCGTCAGCAGCGCGGTCACCGGGTTCACGGCGAACGCCAGGAG
>DATLIL010000978.1:0-1787 GCA_035539475.1 Polyangiaceae bacterium | reverse complement strand
CCGCTCGTTGATGTTGTGTGTTAGTTTCGCGGCCGTGACGGCATTGAGGATTGGGTCCCTGGGTTTGGTGCTGCTGGCTGGCTGCGGGAGCGGCAAGACAGCGTATGTGAGCAGCTACGGCAGCGGGAACGGCGGCGGAAGCCGCTTCAGCACCGTCTTCATCCCCACCCAGGTCGACGAGCAGAAGGCGACCTCGGGCGAGATCGGCTGTGCTCCGAACTCGATCACGATCGAAGACGTGGAGGATTCGGAGGGCACGCGCAGCTGGACGGCGATCTGCCAGGGCGACACCTACTTCTGCTCGTACGACTCGGGGCGTACGTCCTGCAGCGGGACCGGTAGCCTCGACAAGGAGGAGGTCGCCGCGCGCGAAGAAGCCGCCAAGGGGCGGCGCAAGGTCGTTCGCAGTACCCGCGCCCCCAGTGTTGCAGCGCCCCAGGGCGCGGCCGGTTTCGAGCTCGGTGCCAGCGCCGACGCGTGCAAGACAGCGTGCGAGACCGCCGGTAACACCTGGGAAGAGACCGTGGAGTCATCGCTGTGCAGCGGCACGCCCGAAGCGATTGGTCTCCCCGCGCAGGCGCGCCTGCGTTTCTGCGAGAAGGGGTTGTGCGAGATCGTGCTCGTGGCCCACCCTCCCGGTAAAGAGTCGGCTTCCTGGATCGACACCTTCGCGAAGCTCTCCTCCGCGCTCGAGAAGTAGTACGGGGCCGCCAACATCGAGAACCGCCTGATCCCCCCGAACTGTCGCGACACGTTCGCCGACTGTCTGGCCAGCGGTGACGCTGAGCTTTCCTTCAACTGGATATGGAGCAGGACGTCCGGTGTGGAGCTCGCCATGGATCGCGCGACGGGCGAGCCCGCCATCCGCCTGCAGTACAAGCGCCTGCCCAAGAACAAGGCGGCGCCCGTAGAGATCAAGGGCGACGCCCTCTAGCGCTCGGTGTGAACTAGACTCGCCGCGCGATGAAGTGGCTCAGCCCGACCTGGCGCAGCGCGAGCGCGTTCGTGGCCGAGCTCTGGCGCGAGGATCGCGCGACGGCCTGGGTGGCGAGCCTGCATGCGCTCGCGGCACTGCTGGTGGCCGGCTGGGATCTGCCCGGTACCTTTGGCTGGGAGTGCGACGGCATCGCACCGCGTGATCTCTTCCTGACCGTGGGCGCGAATCTGACGCCCGGGTCAGGTCACAACTATCCGCTGTTTCACGGGTTGTTGCTGCTCCTGCTCTCCCTCCCCTTCCTGCTCGCCGGGCTCGGTCGCTGGCTGCTCGTGGGTGGCTCGATCCGCGATGCCATGCTCACACCGCTGACCATGACCGGTATCAGCGTGATGGCCAAGCTCACCGCCATCGCGATGAGCACGCTCACGCTGCTGCTCCTGGCGCGCCTGGCGCGCAATCTATTCGGAGCGCGAGCGGGCTACCTCACGGCGCTGTTCGCGGCCACGATGCTGGCGTTTGCCTACTACTCGCGCGCGAGCAACCTCGACCTGCCTTACCTGTTCTGGACGGTGCTCGCGATCGAACGTTACGTCGCCGCGCTGGCCAATGGTCGAAGCTACGCACCTGCCGCCGCGTGCGCTGCGCTGGCCCTGGCCACGAAGGATCAGGCTTACGCGAGCTTCGTGCTCGTCGCTCTCGTCTACGCCGTGCTCTTGCCGCTGGTGACGCGCGGTTTCGTCGCTGACCGGCGCACGCATTTTCGCAATCTCGCCCGCGCCGCGCTGACGTTCGTCGTGGTCTACGGGGTCGCGTCTCCGGCGCTGCTCAATCCCACCGGCTTCGTCTACCG
>DATLIL010000977.1:0-5686 GCA_035539475.1 Polyangiaceae bacterium | reverse complement strand
GCTCTGCCTCGCGTAGCTCGAGCTCGTAGCGTCGCTCTGCGCGGCCGGGCACGCGCACCACGATCACGTGTTTGCCTGGGTCGACCGGCAGGGCCAGCCCGAAGCTACCGGAGCCGAGCTCGATGCCGTCGCGCGTGACGCTGCCCTCGGCGGCGGAGGCAGCGCGTTCGAGCGTGAGCTTGGGCAGCCGTGGCTCGAGCGCGGTGATGCGCTGCTCGGTCACTGCGCTGCGTTCGTCGCCGGGCGGCAAGCGCTCCTTCACCTCGCGAAAGCGCTGCCAGGCGCTCGCCAGCTGGCCCAGCTTTTCGCGGCAGTTGGCCAGATTGAAGACGGTGCCCACGGCCGGTTCGAGCCGGTGACTCTCCTCGAAGCGCGCGCACGCGGTCGCCCAGTCGCCGCGCTCCACCGCCTCGCGGCCGGAGCGAAAGAGCGCCTCCGCGGCCGGATCTGCGCGCGCCTCACCCGCAGCAAAGAGCAGGCACGCGGCGAGCATGGCGGCAGGCAGCCTCATGGCCAGAACCCGTAGCACTGTTTCGGGTCAGAAGCGTTTGTCGAACGGATCAGTGCCACCTGGCTGCGGATTTTTCGCTGGCGCAGGAGGCGCCGCGCTGGGCACGGCGTGCGGAGTCGCTTCGCTCCCTCGCGACTTGCGAGTCACGGGCGGCAAGCTCTTCGCCGCCGAGGGCAGCGCGCTCGGGCTGGAGCTCGCTGCGCTGGCGCTCGTCGCCTCGAGGAGTGGAGCAACCTCCGGCGCGGCTTTCGCCGAATTCGGGGGCGCCATTTCCTCCACGGGTTCGAGCGACGTCGCCGGCTCGGCCACGTCCGGGCTCCGTCGCAGCAACGTGGTCGCGACGAGTGCGCCGGCGAGCAGGGCACCCAGCAGATACAGGGGCATGCGCGAGCGGCGCGGCCTTGCGCTGCCGTCGCTGGCGAGCGTCGATGGCGGCGCCGCCACACCACTGGTGCTGAGCGACTGCTGCGGCCTCGGGTTGTCGGAGGAGGCCAGCATCGTGTCGGCGTCGTGCACGGCCTGCCTTTGCGACGAGGTCGGGCGCACGGCGACCGAGATCGTCTCTGGCCGGCCCACGACCTTGATCGCCTCGCGCACGGCAAGCTGCATGCGGCGGGCGTCTTGAAAGCGCTGGCTCTTGTCGTAGGCCAGGGCCCTATCCACGATCTCGGCCACGCGATCGGGCACGCTCGGGGCCACACTGCTGAGCAGCGGCGCCGGGTCGCGCACCGCGAAAGCCAGCTGCTCCGGCACCGTATCCGCCTCGCGCACCATGCGGCCCGAGAGCAACACGAACATGACCGCGCCCAGTGCCCACAGGTCCGAGCGTGCGTCCACCTCGTCCCAGCGCGCGCGCGCCTGCTCCGGCGGCATGTAGCTCGGCGTGCCCATGAACGTGCCGACGCTGGTGCCACCGGTCGGCGTCGCGACCTCGCGCACGTGAGCTATGCCGAAATCGAGTACCTTGAGCTCGCCGCGCAGGGTGAGGAACAGGTTGTCCGGCTTGATGTCGCGGTGGACGATGCCCTTGTCGTGCGCCGCCGCGAGCACGTCCAGGATCTGATCGACCAGCGCCAGCACCTCTCCGGCGGGCAGCCTGCCGCCGTGGCGGTCGCGGCGATCCTCGAGTGACTCGCCCTCGAGCAGCTCCATCACCAGAAAGGCGGCGCCGTCCGCGGTCACGTCGTCGTCGAGCACGCGCACCGCGCCGGGATGATCGACGCTGTTGGCGGCGTAGCCCTCGCGCAAGAAGCGCTGGCGCACGACGTTGTTCAGTGACTGCTCCGGGTGGAGCATCTTGATCGCGACCTTGTTCTGATTGCGATGGACGGCGGCGTAGACGGCGGCCATGCCGCCGATGCCGAGCACGCGCTCGAGGCGCCACTTGCCGCCTACGGTCGCGCCGAGCCGGCCTTGCACCCGGCGCACGAGGTCATCCCCGAGCTCCATCAGCCGTGAGCATAGTACGACCCTCCGGGCTCCGGCTCGGGTTTCCCAGGTGTTTCAGACTGACGAAAATGGGCGGAATTCGCCAGCCCGGCTGGTCGAAACTGCTCGAAATCATGACGGCTCTGGCTGTCCCACCGCTGCGCACCCTTGACCGGGCCGAGCGCTGGGCGCAAGAAAGGCGTCCTTCTGCGCGCTCAAAATGGCCTCTGATCTGGAACGGTCCTTCAACCCCATGAGTTTGGCCTTCGTCGAAGGCCTGTACGAAGAATACCTGCGCGACCCGGCGTCAGTTCCGGACAAGTGGCGGGAATACTTCGGAAGCATTCCGCACAACGGCGCAGCCGCGCACGGACTGCGGATCGGTCCGACCTTCACGCCGACGTCGATCTTCAATCCGTCAGGCAACGGTCACGCGCGCGCCGTCGTGCACCACGTGAACGGCAACGGCAACGGTAATGGCAACGGCGCCGCGGCCGCGGCCCTGATGGGCGGCGTCTCGGAGGCGGCTGTTCGTCAGGACCTGGTCGACGCCCTGGTCCGCGCCTACCGCGTGCGCGGTCACATGGTGGCCAAGATCGACCCGCTCGGTCTGCCGCGCCCCAGTCAGCCCGAGCTCGATCCCGAGTTCTACGGCCTCCTGCCCAACGACCTCGATCGCAAGTTCTCGAGCCGCACCATCTTCGGCTCGCGCGTGCTCACGCTGCGCGAGATCCTCACCCTGCTCGGCAACACCTACTGTCGCTCGATCGGCGTGCAGTTCATGCACATCGACGATCTGAAGGTGAAGAACTGGCTGCAGGATCGCATGGAGGGCTCGGAGAACCGCATCCAGCTCACGCGCGACGAACAGCTGCGCATCTTCACCAAGCTGACCGACGCGACGATCTTCGAGGAGTTCATCCAGAAGAAGTTCGTGGGCGCCAAGAGCTTCTCGCTGGAGGGCTCCGAGAGCCTGATCCCGCTGCTGGCCTTCGCCATCGACCGCGCCGCCGAGCACGGCGTGGACGAGATCGTGCTGGGCATGGCGCATCGCGGCCGCCTCAACGTGCTGGCCAACATCATGGGCAAGAGCCCGCGCGAGATCTTCCGCGAGTTCGAGGACGCCGATCCGGAGCTCTACTTCGGCAGCGGCGACGTCAAGTACCACCTCGGTCACAGCTCCGACTTCGCCACGCCGAGCGGCGCCAAGGTGCACCTCTCGCTCTGCTTCAACCCGAGCCATCTCGAGTACGTGAACCCGGTGGTGCTCGGCCGTACGCGCGCCAAGCAAGACCGCAAGGGCGACACGAGCCACGTGCACAAGGTCCCGCTCATCATCCACGGCGACGCGGCCTTCGCCGGCGAGGGCATCGTTCAGGAAACCCTGAACATGAGCCAGCTCGACGGGTACACCACGGGCGGCGCGATCCACATCATCGTCAACAACCAGATCGGCTTCACCACGCCGCCGTCGGAGAGTCGTTCCACGACCTACGCCACCGACGTGGCCAAGATGCTGCAGATCCCGATCTTCCACGTCAACGGCGAGGACCCCGAGGCCGTGGCGCAGGTGATCCGTCTGGCCATGGACTTCCGTCACACGTTCAACCGCGACGTCGTGATCGACATGTACAGCTACCGCCGCCACGGTCACAACGAGACCGACGAGCCGGCGTTCACCCAGCCGCTGCTGTACGCAGCCATCGCCGAGCGCAAGAGCGTGCGGGACGGCTACCTCGAGCACCTGCTCAAGCTCGGCGGCGTGACGCGCGACGAGGCCGACGGCATCGCCGTAGAGCGCCGCGAGCACCTCGAGCGCGAGCTCGGCGAGGCCCGGCGCAAGGACTTCGTGCGGGTGCACGACTGGCTGGGCGGCTACTGGAAGGCTTACCGCGGCGGGCCCGAGGCCGGCGTGCCCGACGTCGACACCGGCGTTCAGCTCTCGCGCCTGCAGGAGCTCCTGCGCAACCTGACGGAGCTGCCGGAAGACTTCCACCCGCACAAGGCCATCGATCGCCTGCTCGCCAACCGCCGCGCCATGTCGCAAGGCGAGAAGCCGCTCGACTGGGGCGCGGCCGAGTCGCTGGCCTTCGCCACGCTGCTGACCGAAGGCACGCGCGTCCGCCTGACCGGGCAAGACGCCGAGCGCGGTACCTTCAGCCACCGCCATTCGGTGATCCACGACGTCACCAACGGCCGCCGCTTCATGCCGCTGCGCCACCTGAGCGACGACCAGGCGCCGGTGGAGATCTACAACTCGCCGCTGAACGAGGCCGGCGTGATGGGCTTCGAGTACGGCTACAGCCTGGACTGGCCCGACGCGCTGGTGGCCTGGGAAGCGCAGTTCGGCGACTTCATGAACGCGGCCCAGGTCATCATCGATCAGTTCATCGTCAGCGCCGAGGACAAGTGGAAGCGCCTGACCGGTCTGGTCCTGCTCCTGCCGCACGGCTACGAGGGTGCCGGCCCCGAGCACTCCAGCGCGCGCCTCGAGCGCTTCATGGCCCTGGCCGCCGAAGAGAACATCCAGATCGTGCAGCCGACCACGCCAGCTCAGTTCTTCCACGTGCTGCGCCGGCAGGTGCTCAGGCCCTGGCGCAAGCCGCTCGTGGTCTTCACCCCCAAGAGTCTGCTGCGCCACCCGCAGGCGACGAGCACGCTCGAAGAGTGCGCGATGGGCCGCTTCCAGCGCGTCATCCCCGACCACAAGGTGAAGAAGCCCGCGCGCGTGCTGCTCTGCAGCGGCAAGGTCTACTACGAGCTCGAGAAGCGCCGCGCCGAGCTCGGTCGCGAGGACGTCGCCATCGTGCGCGTCGAGCAGCTCTACCCGCTGCCGGACGTGTACTGGCGCACCGCCGTCGATCAGTGCGACGACGGCACGCCCGTCTACTGGGTCCAGGAGGAACCGGAGAACATGGGTGCCTGGCGCCTGCTCAAGGCGCGCTTCGGCAGCATGCTGTTCGGGCGTTTCCCCTTCAGCGGAGTCTGTCGTCACGAGAGCGCCAGTCCCGCGACGGGTTCGGCGAGCTGTCACAAGCTCGAGCAGCAGGAACTCCTGGAGCGAGCGTTCGCGTAGACTTTTGGGCTGTCCGCGGTATTTCCCGCGCCGAGACCTACTTTTTCTGCCCCCCTCCCGCCCGATCACGCTAAGACGGGCGCCCTACGGCCATGTCAGTCGATTTGAAGGTTCCTCCAGTCGGTGAATCGATCACCGAGGTGCAGATTGGTGAGTGGTTGAAGAGCGAGGGCGACTTCGCTCAGCGCGACGAGGTCATCGTCAAGATCGAGACCGACAAGGTGACGGTCGATCTGCCCGCGCCCATCAGCGGCGTCATCCGCCAGATCCGCGTCAAGCAGGGTCAGGCGGCGGCCGTGGGCCAGATCATCGGCATGATGGAAGAAGGCGAGGGCGCTCAGGCAGCTCCGCCGGCTTCGTCCGCCGCCGCGGTGACGGCCGGTACGTCGGTGGAGTCCGCCATGTCGGCCTCCGCCGCGCCCAACCTCGAGCCCGCTCCCGTGCGGCCGGCGTCGACGATCCCCGAAGAGCAGCAGCAGCGCTCCGCGCGCGAGAGCATTCCCGCGCAGGGCTTCGCTCGCGTCATGCCGTCGGCGCGTCGCGCGCTGAAGGAACGCGGACTCAAGGGCGAAGAGGTCGAGGGATCCGGACCGGGCGGTCGCGTGCTCAAGGAAGACGTGCTCCGGCATCTCGACGAGCCGCCGCCCGCCGCGAGACCCGAGGAGTTCCAA
>DATLIL010000976.1:0-14043 GCA_035539475.1 Polyangiaceae bacterium | reverse complement strand
GCCTTTGCCGACGCTCGTGCCGCCGACGCCTGCGTCGCCCGTGGTGCCGCTGGTGCTCGTGGTGTTGCCGGTCCCGGCACCTACTTGACCGCCGCCGTTGCCGGCGGAACCCGGGCTTCCGCCACGGTCCAGCTCGGCGTGCGTCCTGCCGCTGGTGAGAGTGTCCGCGTCATAGACCAGCGAACATCCGGTGATGGCGACGATCGCTGCCAGCCACGACGTTCGCCGCGAGTCAGAACGACGCACGCAGCCGCCCCTGGGGGCCCGTCGGAGTCGGCGAGACGCCGATGGCAACCCCACGAGAGTCATCGCGGTCGAAGTAGATCCAGAGGGCTGCGCCGAGCGCGACCGCCCCGGTGACCAGCGCGACGTCGGCGATCATGGTCTTGCGCGAAACGCTGCTCGCCTGCCCCGAGGTGCAGTCGGGCGCACACTCCTTCTCGAGTGCTCGGTAGTCGCTGCCGGCGCTGACGCCGAAACCGACCGCAACGCCCAGCGCGACCACGCCCAGCGAGCCGACGATGATGCTGGCGGGCGGGACGCCGCCGCCCGAAGGCTGGTCCTTGCCGGGCTGCGCTCCGGACGAGCGCGCCTGCGCATCGTCCTGCGGCGCTGGGCCCGTCACGGGAGCGAGCAGCACGTTGATCACGGCGTCGCGCTCTCCTACCCGGAGCGAGCGCTCGACGGTCGCGGGGTAATGGGCGGGCGCCTCGAAGCGAAACTCGTGCTTCCCGGGAGGTACCAGCGCGGTGCCGTCGCTACCCAGGGTCACGGCCTCGTTGTCGAGGTACACGTCCACCGACTCCAGGCGCTGACCGCCGTGATCGCGGATGACGAAACGCACCGAGGCGAGCTCGGCCTGCACTTCGGTGAGCCAGCGGCTGCAGTCCTGCACGACCACTCCGGGACAACTGGCGGCAGCGCAGACGGCAAAGCGCTCGATCGCCTCCAGGCGGTTGCCCTTCAAGCGCTCCTCCTGGCCGGCGGAGTAGGCCTGCGCACAAGCCTCCACCGATGGCTGCCCGGTAGCCGACTGCGCCTGCGCCATCGGTGCGCCGGTCAGGCCAGCGAGCGCGATGAGCGAGCATGCGATGAGCTTTAGAGAGTCCAGTTACATGCACTCCATCTTCAAATGCCGAACGCCACGCTCGTCCACCGTGTACGGCGGCGTGCAGTTCGGTGACGTTTTTGCGGGCGTCGTTTTTGCGGGCGTCGTCTTCGCCGGCGCGGCGGCCACGGGCTTGCGCCGGACAACGGCCTTCGTTACCCGCCGGGTCCCCTTGGTCTGCTTCTGCGTCTCTTCGACTGGCAGCGCAGCCAGGTCGACCGGCAACGCCGCGAGATCGACCACCGACGGATCCTCGGCCGGCACTTCCGCCATGTCCTCTGGCGCCGGTGAGGGGGCGGCCGCTGGCTCGTTACTCGGCGTCGCGCTCGCCGCGATCAGCGGAGGCGGGCTCACTGTCGCGGTTGCCGCCGTCGGCCTCATCGGAGGGCGGGCGGTTGCACTATTCGCCGCTGCAGCAACGCCCTTGTTGAATTCGACCGGCTTCTCGCTGTCGAACACCTTTGCCAGCACGAGCAGCACCACGATGGTGACCACGGCGCTCGCGATGGCCAGCGTCGGACCAGGGCGCTTCGGCTGCGCGGGCGCCATCGAGCTCAGCGCCAGGGTGCGCGCCATCGAAATCTTGGACGGGTCCTCACCGGTCGAGGTCGGCGGAGGCAGCGGCTCGGTGTCGGTCTCCGTCTTGGTCCTGGGCTTCCTGATGTCCGCGGCCGTCTTCAGCGTGGGCGCCGAGTCCGGAGTGGCGAGCAAAGCGCCGAACCCCGGGCTGACGACACTGACGACCGAGCTGCCCTCGATCTCGGCGATGCGCGTCGCGCGCTGGTCGAGCTCGTCCTCGGCGAGGTACTGCACGAAGCGCCCGATGCGAGCCGAGGTGCCCACGGCCGTGGCCGCCTCGATCTGATCGGCCATGATCTGCGCGCTCCGCTGGCGCTCATCGGTCGAGTGCGCCAGGGCTTGCAGCACTGCCGCGTCGAGCCCCGCTGGAACGTCCGGGTTCAGCGCAGAGGGAGGAGCGACTTTGACCTCCTGAGTGAAGCGCGCGAGGAGTCCGCGCTCTTCCGAGACCGGGAAGAGGCGCTGCCCGGTGAGCAGCTCCCACAACACGATCCCGAGCGCGTGCACGTCGGTCCAGGGCCCCACCGTCCCGCCCATGACCTGTTCGGGCGCCATGTAAGAGACCTTGCCCTTGACCTGCCCCTGGCGCGTGGTCTGGATGCGCCAGCTGGCCTTGGCCACGCCGAAGTCGAGCACTCGCGCCATGCCGTCGACGCCCACCATGACGTTCTGCGGTGAAACGTCGCGATGCACGATGTCGAGGCTACTGCCGCGCTCGCTCTTGGCCTCGTGGGCGGCGTGCAGGCCACGCAGCGCTCCTACGGCAATGCCGCAAGCCACGTCCACCGGCACGCGATCGCGCTGCTCGCGTGCGAGCTTCACCATGCGATGCAGCGAGATGCCATGGACGTACTCCATGACTAGAAACAGCTCGCCGGTGTCCGCCACGATGTCCAGCGTCGGAACGACGTTCGGATGCCGGATGCGCGCCGCCAGCCGCGCCTCGTCGAGGAACATCGAAACGAAGTCGGGATCCTTGGCGAACTGCGGATGGAGGCGTTTGATCGCCACCATCTTCGAGAAGCCAACTGGACCCTTCAGCCGCCCCAGATGGACCGTCGCCATGCCTCCCGACGCGATTTCGTCGTGGAGTGCGTACCGTCCAAGCTCCGTCCGGTCTCGTGAAGGCACGAGACTCAGACTGTACCACGGCAGGCGACTCTAAGTGATCGTTGCCGCTGTACTGCTCATGTGCGCTCATGAGTCGTTGTGGGCGTCGTCTCACCCTTCGCCACAACTCCCGACGATGACGTCGATTGGCGTCTACACGCTTTGACCTAGTCAACTCTTCAGAGCTTTGTCTCGAAACGGGCACTGGCTTCATTCATCGCGCAACATCAGCTCGGTAACACTGACCGCTTTGAGACCGCGCTGGTGTAGCTCGTTCAGCAGCTCTGGCAGCAGCTCGAGGCTGACTGGAACGAAGGCCTCGCGCTCCGACGCGTCGTGCAGCATCACGATCGCGCCGTCGCGCAGGCCGCGCAGCAGTCGAGGCAGGACGCGTTCCGCTCGGGCGCCGCTCCAGCCGTCGAGGCCGCGCGCCGACCAGGCCACGAGCTCGACGTCGGCGCGGTCGGCTGCGATCGCTATCAGGTGCCCGACGAAGCCGATCGGAGGTCGAAACAGCCGCGTCTGCACGCCGCAGGCGGTCTCGATGGCGCGCTGGGTGCGGGCGATGTCTTGCTGCACGTAGGTCGTGGAGCGTAGCGAATAGAGACGGTCGTGAACGAAGCCGTGCAGGCCGAGCTCGTGGCCGGCGGCGACGATCTCGCGCACCACGTCCGGATAGCGCTCCACCTTCTGACCCACCACGAAGAAGGTCGCTTTCGCCCCGTGCTCCGCCAGCAGCGCGAGCACGCGCCGCGTCGTCTCGGGGTGGGGCCCGTCGTCGAACGTCAGCGCGACACGCTTTCGTCCCGCTGCCACGGACTGCAGGACCGCGGTGTAGATCTGCAGGCGAGGGAAGAGCGTCCCGAGCGTGGCCAGTGTGGCCAGGCCGAGCAGCAACAGCACCGGTTGCCAGACCGGTGGCGGCGAGCCGAACGCGTCCAGCGCAAACACGATGCAGGCGAGGCTCAGAAGCCAGAGCAGGAGGCGAGCCAGCGGCACGCGCGCAGTCGTTCGGCAGCCCGCGCGCGCCGTCAACGGCGAAATGCGCTACCGTGCGGGCGCCGCCGCCGGACATGCTGTTCAACACCCTCGACTACGCCCAGTTTTTCGGCGTCGTGTTCGTCGCCTCCTGGCTGCTGGCGCGCCTGCGCAAGCTCAGGGTGCTGTTCCTGCTGGCGGCGAGTTACTTCTTCTACGCCCACTGGGACGTGCGCTTTCTGCCGCTGATCTGGGCGTCGTCGACGGCTGACTGGCTGCTCGGCAACGCCATCGCGCGCGCCGGCGACGAGCGCGCCCGCAAGACCTGGCTCGGTGCCACGGTGGTGCTGAACCTGGGCGTGCTCGGCGTCTTCAAGTACTTCAACTTCGGCGTCGACACGGCGCGCCTGGCGCTCGAGTCGCTGGGCTACCATCCGCCGCCGTTCAGCCTCGAGGTGGCGCTGCCGATCGGCATCAGCTTCTTCACGTTCGAGTCGATGAGCTACGTCATCGACGTCTACAGGAAGGACATCGAGCCGCACCCGAGCTACCTCGAGTACCTGACGTTCGTGGCCTTCTTCCCCCACCTGGTGGCGGGACCGATCGTGAGGCCGCGCGATCTCTTGCCGCAGCTGACCCAAAACGCGCGCTTCTCGCCGAGCGAGGGCAGCGAGGGGCTGTGGCTGATCGCCTTCGGGCTGATCAAGAAGGTGGCGATCGGCGACTACCTCGCGCTCAACCTCGTCGACCGCGTGTTCGACTCGCCGGCGCAGTTCTCGGCGCTGGAGTGTTACCTGGCGGTGGTCGGTTACTCGGTGCAGATCTACTGCGACTTCTCCGGCTACACGGACGTTGCGATCGGCTCGGCGTTGCTGCTCGGCGTGCGCTTTCCCAAGAACTTCGACGCGCCCTACAAGGCGGCCAGCATCACCGAGTTCTGGCGGCGCTGGCACATCTCGCTCTCCACCTGGCTGCGCGACTACCTGTACGTGCCGCTGGGAGGCAACCGGCGCGGGCGGGTTCGCACCTACGTGAACCTGATGCTGACCATGCTGCTCGGGGGCCTGTGGCACGGCGCGAGCTTCACCTTCGTGGTCTGGGGAGGCATCCATGGCACGGCGCTGGCGGTCGAGCGGCTCGTGCGCGACTTCCGGGGTCAGCCGAAGGCGGCGGCCGGAAGCGGCTTCGGGCCGGGTCGCGTGCTGGGCGTGCTGCTGACCTTCCACGTGGTCGCCACGGCCTGGATTTTCTTCCGGGCGGAGAGTTTCGCCAAGGCGGCCCTTTTCTTCGAGCGGCTCGGGAGCCTGACCACCTATCACCCCAACCTGGACGCCCGGGTGCTCGGGGTGCTGGGACTGGGTTTGCTCTCGCACTACCTGCCGGTGCGCTGGTATGAAGCGAGCAGGGCAGCCTTCGTGCGCCTGCCCGCTCCAGCTCAGGGCTTCGCCCTGGTGGGCGCGGGGCTGGTTCTCAGGCAGATGGCCAGCGCTGAAGCGGTACCCTTCGTCTACTTCCAGTTCTGATGAGCGACGCCAAGGACGAGATCGAAAAGGCAGAGGCCCCCGCGACGGCGGAAGTCGAGTCTCCGCCAGCGAGCGAGCCTCCCGCGAGCGAAGCTCCGCCAGCGAGCGAGTCAGCGGCCGAGGCCGCGTCGCCGCCGGTGTCGAAGAAGAAGAAAAAGAAGAAGCGCAAGCCGGCGGAGAGCGAGCAGAGCTCCGAAGAGGCCCTGCCCGAAGAGGCGGCGCCCGTGCTCGACGTCAGCGGCGCCGAGCGGCCTGCGTTTCACGCCTGGTTCCCGCGCAACGAGGAGCTCCAGGTCCTGGTGCGGGCCTTCGAAGTCGGCAACTACGCGCTGGTACGCGAGCGCGCGCCCAAGCTCGCGCAAAGCGGAGAGAGCGAGAAGGTGCGAGCGGCCGCGCGCGAGCTCATGGCGCGCATCGAGCCCGACCCGCTGATGAAGTACCTGCTGCTCGCGGCGACGCTCCTGCTCGTGTTCCTGGCGTTCTACGCCTACCGGCATGCGCACTAGTCCCTGGCGCCTGGCGCTGGCGCTGCTGTTCGCGGCGGCGACCGGGGCCTGCTCCGCATCGACTCCCGCCAAGGCGCCATCCCCGCTCCAGAACAAGGACGCGCTGGCGCGCTACCTGCCGCTGGCTCACGACACCGTCTACTCGTACGACACCTTCTCCGAGGTCTCGGGCGAGCACGGCTTGCTCGTCATGCGCGTGCGCCGTCCGCGCACGGACCTGGCCGAGCTCGACGTGGCGGGTCGCATCCAGCGCCTCTACATCGGCGAGAAGGGCGTCTCGCTTGCCACCGGCGGCTACTTGCTGCGGATCCCGCTAGCAGTCGGCGCGGAGTGGGTCGGCGATTTCGGCAAGGTGAGAGTGACGGCGCTCGATCGCAAGGTGCGCGTCCCTGCGGGCAGCTTCGAGCGTTGCGTGGAGACGGTCGAAGAGATCGCCAGCGGCGAGATCAAGAAGCGCACCCTCACCGTCTACTGCCCCGACGTCGGCATCGTGATGCGAGAGACGCAGGGCCAGTCGGGCACGGAGGTGGCTCTCGAGCGCATCGAGCTCAAGAGCTACGGTCCGGTGTTCACCTACGACCCGACCGAATAGCGCTCAGGCGCCGCCGTCGCCGTGCACGAGCTCGATCTCCGCTTCGACCTTGCACTTGCCCGGCTCGAGCTCGAGCTCCTCACGGTGGTCGACGTAACCCTCGGCACTGATCTCGAGCGTCGCTGGCCCCTGCGTCCAGAGCTGGCAGAGCAGCGCAGGAACGCCGCGACCAGCGCGCGCGCCACCGGCACCACTTGCTCCGCCAAAGCCGCCGCTGCCGCTGGCGCCGCCCGTGTCGGTAGAGCCGCCACCGCCGTCGGTGGCCTCGCAGAACAGCACCTCCAGGTCGTTCGTTTCGCCCAGTCGGTACTCTTCACGACCGCTGCCGGAGATCAGCACGACCACGGTATCCGCCGGGAGGTCGCCGCTCTCTGCCTTGATCACGACGTCGAAGTCCTGCTGCACGGGGCAAGGCGCGGGCGGCTTCGGATCAGGGCCGCAGGCGGCAGGGATCGCGAGCGCGCAGCAAAAGAGCAAGGGCAGACCACGAAAAGACAAGGATTGCCTCGTAGCGCGACAGTCCCGGGGCGCAAAGAGCACCGCGCAAAGCCGCTGGGCCATGGGCATTTCCCGACAATCGCGCCTGGGAGTGGACGTGGCCGGGTGCCCTGCCCACGGGGCGCGTGCCCTCGGTCTGGAACTAGTTGCAGGGCGTGAAGTTCCCGAGGTGTGGGCGCTTGGTGGTCAAACGTTCCGTCGAGGTTCAAAAGCTGCACACAGCGGCACACTTCTCGATTTGGGCACGACAAAACCGGCAGCGTTCATGGTCGTTTCTGTTAACTTGAGCGTGCTGCAACCGCGTCCACACGACTATGCTGTGGGCGCCATTCGTCGTTTGGAGAGCACAGTGAACTACCGTCAGTCACTGATCGTGGCGCTGGCTCTCTGCGCAGGAGCCTGCGTCGGAGAGATCGAAGGCGCCGGTAACGACCCTGCTCCGCCAGGTGACGACGGCACGACGCATCCGCCCGGCATGCCGACGCCAACGTTGGACGGCATGACGCCGGAAGAGGTGCTCGAGAGCCCCGAGTGCCAGACGCCACAACCCGGCCGTGCACCGATGCGGCGGCTCAGCAACTTCGAGTACAAGAACGCGATCGAGGATCTGTTCAGCGGCGTGAGCGGCCTCGACGCCACGATCGACGACGCCGTTGCATCGTTTCCCGCAGAGTCCGAGTCGCTCGGATTTCGCAACAGCGCCGACCTGCTCACGGTGGGCTCGCTCGTCGCGCAGAAGTACCTGGACGCCGCCGAGGTCGTCGCCGCACAGGCAGCCCAGTCGAGTCAAATCCTGCCCTGCGATCCGGCGAGCGCAGGGGAGACCGCGTGCGCGCGGCAATTCATCCAGAGCTTCGGAGAGCGCGCCTACCGTCGGGCGCTGACGGTCGATGAGATCGCCAAGTACGAAGCCATCTACCAGCAGGGCGCGACGGGTTACACCTTCCAGGACGGCATCGAGTGGGTCATCTTCGCGCTGCTTCAGTCGCCGAACTTCCTCCACCGCGTCGAGCTCGGCGTGGCAAGCACCGGCGCTTACACGCAGCCGAGCCCGCAAGAGATGGCGGCGCGGCTCTCGTTCTTGGTCTGGCAGTCCCTGCCTGATGCGGAGCTCCTGGCCGCGGCCGCCGCTGGTGAGCTAACGACCGCTGAACAGCTCGAGGCCCAGGCGCGGCGCATGCTGGCCGACCCGAAGGCGTCACGTCTGTTCGAGTACTTCTCGCAGTGGCTGGACCTCGACAAGATCGGGGACATCCAGCGCGATGCCGTGGTCTTCCCCGCTCTCGCGCCGGACCTCGGTGGTCTCTTGCAGAGCGAGACGCGCACCTTCGTCAAGGCGCTGTTCGACGCGGGTGGCAGCTACGAGGAGCTCGTCACGGCGCCCTATACCTATGCCAACGCGGAGCTGGCTGCGCATTACGGCTTGAGCGGGGCCAGCGCTAGCGAGTTCGTCAAGGTGGACGCTCCCGGTCGCTCCGGCGTGCTCACGCAGGGTTCGCTGCTGTCGCACGACAAGGAGACACGCACCTCCATCGTCAGACGCGGCCTCAAGGTACGCACCGATCTGCTGTGCCAGATCGTGCCCGCGCCACCGCCCGACGTGAGCGTCGACCTCGAGGGCCTGGGTGACGGGCTCAGTCAGAGCGAGCGCCTCGCGCTGCATCGCGCGGAGCCGTCTTGCGCCGGTTGCCACGCGCTGATGGACCCGATCGGACAGGCCTTCGAGTCGTTCGACGCGGTCGGCCGCTGGCGCACGGTGGACGAGCTCGGCAAGGCCATCGACACCACGGCGGAGATCAGCGCGACGCGCGACATGGACGGCACCGTGGCGGGCGCCGCGGAGCTCGGACAAAAGCTGGCGCTGAGCCAGGAAGCCCGAGAGTGTTACGTCCTGCAGAACTTCCGCTTCTTCTACGGGCGCGACAAGGTCGACGCTGACAAGTGCTCGCTGGCCCAGCTCTATCAGGCCTTCGACGCCGGTCAGCACGGCCTGGCCGAGCTCGTGGTCGCGCTGACTCAGACCGATGCCTTCCGCTACCGGCCGGTCATCGTCCCGGAGGAGCCATGAAGCCGCTCAGTCGTCGTACGGTGCTCCGCGGCGTGGGTGGCGTCGCGCTCGCGCTGCCCTTCCTCGAGGCCATGCGTCCACAGCGCGTACGCGCGCAGGCTGCGAGCTCACCGCGCCGGATCATGTTCGTATTCCAGGCCAACGGCGACCAGACCGACGCGCGCTTCACCGCCACTGGTGAGACAAGCTTCCAGCTCGGCGAGTTCCTCGCGCCGCTCGAGCCGTACCGGCAAGATCTCTTGTTCCTGAACAAGCTCGACCGGCGCTTCTACGAGCTGCCTGCCGGTGAAGTCGCCGACAACCACCAGCAAGGCGGCAGCTCGCTGGCGCCGTGGACATCGGGCGTGGGCTCGTTCCCCATCGGCGGCACCGAGGACAGCATCGGCTACGTGGAAGGGCCGAGCGCCGACTACGAGCTCGGCGGGCGCGTGCTCGCGCAGGACGCGACGGTGGCGCACCGTCACCTCGTCTACCGCGTGGGCCAGGAATACAACGACATCTGGAACATGCACTCGCACGCCGGCCCCGTCGGCGAGCAGAACCCGATCCCGCCGGAGACCGACCCGTACGAGGCCTACGCTCGTATCTTCACCTTCACACCGGAGGACGAGGCGGCACAGCAAGCCGTGCTGCGCAAGATCGCGAAGAAGGAGTCCGCCATCGACCTGGTGCTGACCGAGGGCAACGCCCTGCGCACCAAGCTCGGGGCCGAGGACAGGAAGAAGCTCGATCAGCACCTCGAGGCGGTGCGCGACATCGAGCGCACGCTGCAGACGGGCAACGGCGCGGCTTCGTGCGTCGAGCTCGATCTCGGCGAGCCGATCGACCCTTACGAAGACGACAACCACGCCATCGTGGGCGAGCTCTTCTTCAAGATCAGCTCACTGGCGTTCGCCTGCGATCTGACACGTGTGGTGCAATACAACTGGAGCGGCAACACCAACAATCGCGTGTACCGCAACCTGGGTCTGACCGAGGGCCACCACGACATCTCGCACAACAGCGACGAGGCGGCCTTCACCAGCATCCGGGCGATCCACAAGTACCTGTGGGAGCAGAATACCAAGCTGTACGAGATCCTGAAGGCCACCCCCGACGGTGACGGCACGCTCTGGGATCACACGCTCGTCGTGCACTGGAACGAGCTCGGCCAGGGCGACAGCCACTCGATCAACGATTCATTGGTCGTCCTGGCCGGCGGTGCTCACGGCCACTTCCAGATGGGCCGCTATGTCGACTTCGACAACTTGAAGTCGTTCTCCGACATGCTGGTGAGCTGCTTCAACTACATGGGTTTCCCCGACCTGAGCTACGGGGACGAGCGGCTCGCCATGGGCGGCGCTCTCGCTGGCGTGACCGCTTAACCCACGCCGAGCAGCTCGATCTCGAAGATCAGCGTCGAGTTCGGCGGGATCACCGGCGGAAAACCGCGCTCCCCGTAGGCGAGCTCCGGCGGGATGGTGAGACGGCGCTTGCCGCCGACCTTCATGCCGGCCACGCCCTGATCCCAGCCCTTGATCACGCGCCCGCCGCCGAGCGGAAAATCGAAGGGCCGACCGCGATCGAGCGAGCTGTCGAACTTCGAGCCGTCGGTGAGTGTGCCAGTGTAGTGCACGCTGACCTTCTTGCCCGCCACGGCCTCGTCGCCGTTGCCCTGAACCAAGTCTTCGACTTTTAGCATCGCCGGAGCGTGCCCCGGCTCGGCGCGGAAGGGAAGCCACCTTGAGGTGCGCCCGCGAACGTGGAAGGCTTCGCAACGGCCATGCGTCTGCTCGTTTTCTGCACGCTATTGCTCGCCGCGGCCTGCAGCCGCACTCCGGAGCCGGGCCCGAGTCCTCAGCAGTCTTCGCCGGCGAAGCTCGCGGAGTCTTCGCCGCCTCCAGCCGGCGCCGCGCCGTTTCGCTTCGAGGCAAAGGGGAGAATCGTTGCTATCGGCGATCTGCACGGCGATCTCGCGTCGACGCGGCAGGCGCTGCGTCTCGCCGGCGCCATCGACGACAAGGATCACTGGGTCGGCGGCGAGCTGACGCTGGTGCAGACTGGCGACCAGCTCGATCGCGGCGATCAGGAGCGAGAGATCCTCGAGCTCTTGCAGCGTTTGACCGACGAGGCCAAGCGCGCCGGCGGCAGTGTGCACGTGCTCAACGGCAACCACGAGATCATGAACGTGGCCGCCGATCTGCGCTACGTGACGGCTGGCGGCTTGAAGCAGTTCGCTGACTTCTCCGGCTCGAGCGACGCGCACCCGGACCTCGGTCGCGTTCCGAGCGATGCGCGCGGGCGCTACCTCGCCTTCGCTCCCGGTTCGACCTACGCGCGGCAGCTCGCGACTCGAAATGTCGTGTCAGTCGTTGGCGACACCGTGTTCTCTCACGCCGGTGTCTCGCTCAAGTACGTGCGCTACGGCCTGGGGCGTCTGAACGACGAGGTCAGCCGCTGGATGCGCGGCGAAACGCGCGAGCCTCCGGCCCTGATCACGGAGCAGGATTCACCGGTCTGGACCCGCGAATACGGCGGGGAGCTCACGCCGGAGATCTGCCAGCGCGTGGACGTCGTGCTGCGCGAGCTCGGCGTGCAGCGCATGGTCGTCGGGCACACCGTGCAGGAGCGCGGCATCACGTCCGGCTGCTCCGGCAAGGTGTTCCGCATCGACGTCGGTCTGTCCGACTACTACGGCAACAAGCCGACTCAGGTGCTCGAGCTCGACGCCGGACGGGCAGCCGTGCTCGACGCCGCGACCAGCGGCAAGGAACGCTGAGACTCGGGCTCGTCGCAGTGGGTGCGGCAGCCGACCTTGGTCAGCAGGGCCACGACCCGCGGATCCGTCCCCCGATAGCGCACGCAGCCCAGGTCCTGCGCCACGAACACCTTGAGCGCGCGGCGGAGCTCCGGCACCGTGCGCGGCTGCTGCCGCACCACGCAGGCGTTGTCGCGCTCCTCGAACAGATCCGGGGCCACGCTCCAGGGAACGCCGCACGAGGTGCAGCACTGCGAATCGACGTAGATCTCGCTGGACGTGGTCGTTCGCTGTAACGCGCGCTCACGCTTCTTGAGTGCACGCGTGCGGGCGGGCAGATGTGACACCCACACGGCGAACGCAATTGCCGCAAAGAACAGCAGCAGCACGAGAGCGACGATTGCGGCAGACAATCGCGCCGACTCTAACACGATGCCTCGAGCTACAGAGTCGCCCGCGTGCGAGTGATTCTACCCACCGTCAGCGCAGGCACTGCGGCTTGTACTTCTTCACTCCGCGAGCGTCGACGAAGTAGGGCAGCTCGCAATCGGCACGCGGCGCCTCGCCCGGGTCGGCCACTGGCCTCCTCGTACCGCGACTCACGCTCTTCGGCTCCGATGCCGTCGTGGCCGGTGGTGTCGGCGCCTTGGCGGGGGCTACCGGCTCCAGCGTGATCACGAGGTCCGAGTCTGCAGCGAAGACCACCTCTCGCGTCTCGCTCCGGTGGTCGGGTGCTTCGACGACGACCTTGTGTTTGGTGCTGCCGTCCTGCGGAAAATGCCGCGAGAACGGGTTCGACGGGGTCAGCTCGCCGTCGATGAAGACCCGAGCATGAGCCGGAAAGGCCGTGATCAGCACGCGCACCGTGCCTGGCGCCTCGGCGACGGGAGCCGCGGCGGCGCTCGCACGGCGCGCCGCGTCCGCCGTCGCCTTCTGGCTGCGGAGGAAAAGCGCTCCGCCGCCGACGAGCAGCAGACCCGCGGCCACGAGCAGCCAGCGGTTCGAGCGGGTCTTTTTTACGGGCTGGACGGTGACGCCCGAGTGCGAGCCCGCCTCGTAGCCGAGGTGGGTGGTGGTGCTGGCGGTCAGCTCGCTCGGGTGAGTTGCGGCCCACTCGACTGCCGACAGCGAAGCCACCTTGGAGAGCTGCACCTCGATCAGGCGCTGGGTTTCGGCGCGCGTGTCGGCGAAAAGCTCCGCCACCACCTTGCCGATATCGCGCAACGTTCCGCCGCCCAGCGTGCTGACGAAGGCGTCCAGATCGTTCTGAAGATCGTAAGCCGTCTGGTAGCGCTGGCGCTGATCGAAGGACAGCGCCTTGTCGATGATGCGCTCGAGCTCCGGATCGATGGTGCAGATGTCGCGGGCCTTGGGGACTTCGCCGTTCAGGATGGCGTTCATCACCGCCGCGTCGTGGCGGTTCTTCCACATGCGCTGTCCGGTGGCTGCTTCCCACAGCATCACGCCCATCGCGTAGATGTCCGAGCGGCGATCGATGCCCTCGCCTGCGATCTGCTCGGGCGGCATGTAGTGCAGCTTGCCCTTGATCACGCCCGTGGCCGTCTCGACCAACGACGCCGACAGCTTGGCGATGCCGAAGTCCAGCACCTTGATCTGGCCGTCGAAGGTGAGGAATACGTTGTGCGGGCTCATGTCGCGGTGAACGACGTTCAGCGCCGTCCCGTCGAAGTCCTTGAGCTCGTGCGAGTAGTGCAGGCCGCTCAGCGCCTCCGAGATCACGCGCAAGTGCATGGCCAGCGTGAAGGTGCCCGCGGCTCGCCCGCGCGAGAGCACACTCGAGAGCGGCTGCCCCTCGAGGTACTCCATCACGATCACCGGCAGCCCATCGAACTCGAAGACCTCGTTGGTCTGCACGATGTTTGGATGGTTCAGCCTCGCTGCCAGGCGGGCCTCGTTCAAGAACATGCGCGCGAGCTCGGGTTCAGCGCGCATCGTCGAGCGCATCGACTTGAGCACTACGAGCTTGTTGAAGCCGCTCGGTCCGCGCGCGACCGCGAGTGACACGTCAGCAGTGCCGCCTTGCCCTAGCTGAGCGAGCAGGCGGTACTTGCCATCAATCTGGTGGATGTTCGGCGCCGTTCCCATTCGGGCCTATCCTCTAACTATAGGCGAGTTTTCGATCGAGCGGCACACCGCGCTGCAAGAGCTCGAGACGCTGATGTGGGTTCATGTCTTGAGCGCACCGCCCGGCCGCGCGCTCAGTAGGCCGGTCCGTCCTCTCCGACGTGAAGCTCGGTGGCGACCACGGCGGCGTTGCGCAGCGGCTGTAGTCCGGCCAGCAGGGGGCTCGACCGGTAGGCCGCGTACGCCGCCGCGTCAGGGA
>DATLIL010000975.1:0-5719 GCA_035539475.1 Polyangiaceae bacterium | reverse complement strand
AATTCGCACGAGCTCGGCTTCGCCCCCGGCGAAGACCCACTGGTCGTCCGCAGCTGGAAGCGTGGTGGGAAGGAACGGAAAGTCGACGCTACCGAGGGGTTCTCCGTCCGCGTCAAAAGCGTTGAGACGCTGCGTCCCACTGAAGGTGAGCAGGCCCTGACCTGCCGGCAATAACCAGCTGAACTCGGACAGGGCCGCGAGCTCGACCAGCTCGCCACCATCCAACCGGTACAGAGCGTGCTTCGCCTCTGCGCCGGTCAGGTAGAGCGATCCCTGGTGGATAGCGAGGCTGCTGACCGACACTTCCAGGGCGCGCAGATCGAGCCACTCGGGCTCCGAGACGCCGCTGGGCAGCCAGTAGAGCTCGTCCGTCAGAGTCGTACTCAGGGTCCACGCCACGCCGCCTTCGTCAGCCACGAAGTGGCGAAAGCTGGCTTCGCTGTCCGCCGTCCAGAGGGCTTCACCCTCTTGGCCGAGCTCATCGAGCGTGGTGATGCGCTTCGTGCGGCCCTCCGCGACGGCCATCACGAGTCCTTCCGCGCCGCGGGCCATCCACCAGAGCCCTGGAACGGCGCTGCTCGCAACCTGCTCACCACTCGCTTTGTCGATCAGGACGACGGCGTCGTCGGCCACCTTGGCCCAGAGCACCGACTCGCCAGCGACCAGGATGTCGACCAGCGGGAAGTCCGCCGCCAGGAGCTCGGCCTCGGTTTCGGCGTGAGGATAGCGGTAGAGCTCGTTGGTGGGCTGCTTCAGCACGTAGAGCGCGTCCCCGTCGGAGGAGAGCGCTCCGGGCCACACGCTCTCGCCCTCGACCAGCCACTCGCAATCGTCGCAAGGCAGCAGCGCTGGCGCGGGCTCTTTTTCCTGGGAGCTGCAGGCGGCCAGCGCGACCACCAGCGTCAGGCTCGGGATCCATCTCACGGCGTCTACCTCTAGCGCAGCTCCGCCGTTTTCGGAACGCCATGTTAGAGGTCCATCGATCATGAAGTACGTGGCCTTGCTGCGCGGGATCAACGTCGGGGGCAACAACCTGATCAAGATGGCCGAGCTCGAGCTCTGTTTCGAGCGACAGGGCTTCGGCAACGTGTCCACTTACATCCAGAGCGGCAACGTGATCTTCGAAGCCGGCGGAGGCAGCCGCGCGGAGCTCACAAACAAGGTGGAACGCGCTCTGTCCACGACCTTCGGTTACTCCGCGAAGGTCGTGCTGCGCAGTCAAAAGCAACTGCAACAGATCGTCACTGCGGCGCCGAAAGGGTTCGGCAAGCAGCCGGCAAAGTACCGCACCGACGTCATCTTCTTGAAGGAGCCGCTCACGGTCGCGCTGGCGATGAAGACGGTGCTCACTCGCCCCGGCGTGGATCAGGTCCATGCCGGCAGAGGCGTGCTGTACTTCTCGAGGCTGGTGAGCCAGGCCTCCCGCAGCCTGCTCGGCAAGATCGTGGGCACGCCCGTCTACCAGAACATGACCATCCGCAACTGGAACACCACGACCAAGCTCCTGGCCCTGATGGCCCACGGCGACTGAAGGCTCAGCTACCCGCAGGCACTTCGACGATCACGACTTCAGGGCGGCAAAGAAAGCGCAGGCGAGGCGCGTTGCCCCGTTCGAGGCCAACCCCCCGCGACACGACGAGGCTTCGCTCCTGGTCGAGCGCGGTCACGCCCGCGGCCCACGCCCGCGGCACCGACGACAGCGTGAGCAGCGGCCCCACGAGCGGCAGCTGCACCTGCCCACCATGCGTGTGCCCGGCGATCAGCAGGTCAGCGTCCACGCGGCCCAGCGCGTAGTCCGGCGCATGGCCGAAGACGACGTGGTAGCGAGCCCCGGCGGGTCGCGCGAGCAAGAGTTCGTGGTCGAAAGACGCGTCCAGGTCGAGCCCCGTCAAGAAAAGGCCGTCGCCGAGGTCCACGGTTCGTTGCGTGACGATGCGCTCTACCAGCGTGCCGTCGAAGATCTGCTCCCAGCCCTCGGGATCGACGTTGCCACCGACGGCCCAGACACCGCGCGGCGGCCACGGGCGTGCTTCGCGGAACAGCCGGCGCCAGGGCTCGATCTGCGCGCGACGCTCGGGACCGTAGACCTGGAGATGGTCACCCGGCAAAAGGATCAGATCGGGGTGCTCCGTGAACGCAGCGGCGACGGCTCGCTGCTCGTGCACGCCAACGCTATCCGTCTGGATGTCAGCGAGCACTGCGATGCGCAGCGGCGCTCGAGCACCGCGCGCCCGCACGCGGACGTGGTTGACCTCGAGCTGCCACGGTTCGTAGTGATAGGCGTCGACGTAGATCGCCACGAGCAGCAGCGCAGTAACGGCGCAGCCCACGGCCTGCAGCGGACGCACGCGCGCAAGGAGCCAGGTCGTGACCGCCAAGACTACGGGCCCGTAGAAGAAGATGGCCAGCCCGACCAGGCGCATGAAGTCGAAGCCGTCGCGACTGAACACGGCTGCCAGAATCAGCGCGGCAAATGCGGGCAGGCCGAGCACCAGCGCGAGCGGTAGCGACCGCTGTCTCCGCAGATTGAAGAGGAACCATCCCGAACAACCCGCCAGCAGCAGGTGATAGGGAAGGTCCTGCCAGCTCAAGCTTCGATCCGATCGAGCGCAGCGAGCAGCTCGGCCACTTCGTCGCGCGTACCGATCGTGATCCTCAACGCGTCGGATAGCTCCGGTGTGGCGAAGTGCCGGACCAGCACGCCTTCTTCCTTCAGGCGCTTTTGCAGGGGCCCGAGGTCGCTGCCCGGGCGCCGCGCTAACAAGAAGTTGGTGTGGCTCGGCAGCACGATGAAGCCGCGGCGAGTGAGCTCGGCGCCGAGCTCGGTCCTGGTCTCGCGCACGCGCGCTGCGTTCGCTTCCATCCAGGCGTAGTCGTCGAGCGCCGCGATCGCCGCCACCTGGCTCAGGCGGTTCATGTTGTACGAGTCCTTGACCTTGGCGATCTGCAGCAAGAGCTCCGGATTGGCGAAGGCTAGCCCGACGCGCATGGCGCAGAGCGAGAACGACTTGGAGAAGGTACGGAGCACGAGCACGTTGTCGTGGCGGTGCACGAGCGAGAGCGCGCTCTCGCTGGCAAAGTCGACGTAGGCCTCGTCGATCACCAGGAGGCCACGCAGCTGCTTGGCCAGACTGTCGAGCTCGTCGAGCGATGCGAGCGTCCCCGACGGCGCATTCGGGTTGCAGATGAAGGTGACGCGCTGCCCCTGCTCGCCAAGGGTCTCGAGCGGCAGCCGGTAGTCTGCCGGAAATGGCGGACAGACGCAGACGCCGCCCTGAATCGCCACCAGCGTCTCGTACAGACTATAGGTGGGCTTCGGAAACACCACGCTCTGTCCGGGATCGACCGTGGCGCGGAGGATCATGGTGAGGAGCTCGTCGGAGCCGTTGCCGACGAGCACCGACTCCGGCGAGAAGCCGTAGACCTGCCCGGCTTTCTGGCGCAGCTCGGTCGCGACCGGATCGGGGTACAGGCGCAGATCACCACTGATCGCGGCGTGGATGGCCTCGAGCACGCGCGGCGAGGGCGGGTACGGATTCTCGTTCGTGTTCAGCTTGACGACGCGCTGACCCCGCGGCTGTTCACCGGGAACGTAGGGGGACAGGCGCTGGATATCGGGTCTGACGATGCGAGTCGGCGCGCTCATGGTCGCGCTGCCCATACTACGGAGAGGTGGACATGGCGAAATCCCTCAGAGACAACCGTCGATTTGCCCGGTCACCGAGCTAGGGCCCGGGCAAGTGCCGACGACGCCGAGCTCGTCGAGCGTGAAGGTGAAGCGATCGGGCGAGCTTCCGACGGTGATCGTGGCCGAGCCCACGCAAACCACGAGACCCGGCTGAGCTGCCTCCTGGGGCAGGATCAGGAAACCACTGCCCACGCCTGCTGTTGGAAATAGCGCCAGCAAGCCACCGGTCCCGAAGGTGAGCAGCGTGGTCGCGGGTGCAGAGCCCGCGTTGACGTACGCGTTCGTGCCCACGCTGAGGTCGAGATCGTCGCCTTCGATGTCGCCGACCAGCCGCGCCTGATCCGAGACACAATCGACCGCGGCCCCCGCGCTCGTCTGATCGAAGCAACCCGTGATCGTTCCGTTCCCGGACGTCGGGCAGCTTCCGAGAGTGGTCCAGTCCGATAGCGCGACGGTGTGGCGGAACGTGTCCACCCGCGTCAGCAACACATTCGCCGCGCAGAAGTGCGTGTTCGGAAACGGCCCTTCGGCGGCGGTGAAGAGGTGTCCCTGGCCGACGCCCGAGTCACCGACCACGAACACCTTCTCCGGCCCCCAGGTGTGGAGCACACCGTCGCTGCCGACGCGCGTCCGGAGCTCGAAGTACTCGGGCGCCGCGCGCGAGAACAACCCGCCCGAATGAGCGGAGTAGTCGACGTCGGCGCCGTCGAGAGCTCCCCAGATGGAGCGGGACGTGTCGTCGTTACACGCCGTGGCGCCGCCGGCAGCGCTGCCCGCCTCTCCGCTCGTCCCGCCCGGGTTGCTGCCGGCCGTGTTCGCATCGCCTCCCGCTCCGCCCGAGCCGCCGAGCTCGACGCTGCCGCCCGAGCCGCTGTTGCCGCCCGGGTTGCCGCCACTACCGCCAGCCGGCGCCGCGCCGCCCGATCCCGCGGCTCCGTCATGTGCGCCTCCATTGCCCGCGCCGTTGGTTTCTCCGCCACTGTCCGCGCCACCCTCCGGAGTACCGCTGCTGCCTCCACTCGCCTTTCCAGCCGATCCGCCCGTAAACTCGCCTCCGTCGCTACCGCCACTGCCGGAACTACCGCCGCTGGCAGCCACGGAAGGGCCATCGTCGTCCGCGCCGTCCTCACCGCAGGCGACTGCGAGCCACAGCGCCGACGTCAAGAGCCAGAGACCCGTACGTGCGCGAAAAAAACCCATCGACAAATCAGTATCGCCCGGAACCCAATCCACGCGCTACGTGTTCAGCAAAGACGCGAAAACCCGAGATTCTTTCCGATCGGACTCACCATGGACGACGCGCTCAACGGCAATGTTTCCTCGGCACCTGGTCAAGCGGTCTACTCGCGCTTCGTCCTGCGCCTCTATGATTGGTTCGTCCTCGACGTCTCCTGCACGCGTATCTGGCAATGCCGGTCCGAGCACCTGCTCACGCACTACGAGTCGCAGCTCGGCGCCGTGCACCTGGACGTTGGCGTCGGTACCGGGTTCTTCCTGGACAAGGCGCGCTACCCCGTGGAGCGGCCGGACGTCACGCTGCTGGATCTCAATGCGCAGAGCCTGGCTTACACCGCCGAACGCATCGCACGCTATTCACCGAAGGTCGTCCAGGCTGACGTGCTGGAGCCCAACACGTTGCCAAACGGTCGCTACGACTCCATCGGTATGAACTTTCTGCTGCACTGCCTGCCAGCTGGCGGCCAGGGCAAGTGGCGGGTCTTCGATCACCTCAAGCCCAAGCTCGTGCCAGGCGGAAGGCTATTCGGCAGCACAATCATCGGAAGCCCGGAGCCGCCACTCGCACGCCAACGCTGGCTCATGCGGCGCTACAATCAGCGCGGCATCTTCGGCAACGCCTCCGATAGCGCGGCTATCCTGCGAGCGGAGCTGTCCCGTCGATTCTCGAAGGTCGAGATCCAGCAAGAGGGCGTGGTCGCACTATTCTCGGCGCACGACTGAGCTAGCGCTGATTGCGGAACTTGCGCGGGCTCGCGCCGGCCTGTTCCTTGAACACACGGCTGAAGTGGAAGA
>DATLIL010000974.1:0-9866 GCA_035539475.1 Polyangiaceae bacterium | reverse complement strand
GCCGTGACTCGGGTCTCAGTTGGCGATCGCGATCTGGTCTTCCAAGATCCCCGAAGTCGATCCGGCTCGGCCGCTGACGCGCTGCTCGGCTGGCTTCGCCCGCCTCGCGGGGGTTTTATATTTGGCGAGTTCCATCCTGTCGGGTTGCGCGTCCGACCAGAATTGACGCCAAGCCGCGCCGGCCTCGCCGGTTTGTTGTGACTCGGGTCTCAGTTGGCGATCGCGATCTGGTCTTCCAAGATCCCCGAAGTCGATCCGGCTCGGCCGCTGACGCGGCCTCGCGTTCGCTCGCTGCGGAGCCCGTGCGCGCGAGTAGCAGGCTCGCAGCGCGTGTTTGACCGTCCGCACTCAATCGTGGTTCAAGGGTGGCGCCCGCTAACAGTTCGGGCGCTTCCAGGACACTAGGCGAGCAAAAGGACCGAACTCGATGGGAAATCTCAAAGGCAAGCGCGCATTCGTGACGGGAGCTTCGCAGGGCATCGGCGCGGCCGTCGCCGAAGGATTGATCGACGCGGGCGTCGACGTCTGCCTGCACTACTTCCAGAGCGACGCCACTCCCCGCCAGCTTGCCGAGAAGGCCACGGCGCGTGGTCAGCGCGCGCTGGTGGTACAAGCGGATTTGCGCCAGGAGTCTGCGGCGAAAGACGCCGTCGCGCGCGCCGTCGAGTTTCTGGGCGGCCTGGACGTCCTGATCAACAACGCCGGCTCGCTCGTCGCTCGACGCAAGCTCGAAGAGGTGAACGCGGAGTTCTGGGACGAGTCGATCCGCATCAACCTGAGCACCATGATGTTCGTCACCCAGGCGGCGGCGCCCGCGCTGATCGCGGCTGGCGCCTCGAGCATCGTCAACATGGCGTCGCTGGCGGGGCGCAAGGGCGGCCACGGTGGATCGCTGGTCTACTCGAGCACCAAGGGTGCGGTCATCACCTGGACGCGCGCGCTGTCCGCGGAGCTCGGTCCCAAGGGCGTGCGCGTCAACTGCGTGGCGCCGGGCTTGATCCTCGGCACTCGCTTTCACGATACACACACCACCAAGGAGTCCGCGGAAGAAACCGTGCGCGGCATCCCGCTCGGGCGCGCCGGGACCTCGGAGGACATCGCGCGCGCGGTGGTCTACCTGGCGTCCGAGTACGACGGCTTCATCACGGGAGCGACGCTCGACATCAACGGCGGCGTCTACTGCGCGTAGAGCGCGACGTTCTCATTTTCGACATGAATCGTGGCCTGGAAGCGACGTTTCAGGCCGGTAGTGCTTGCACAGCGCGGGGGATCGCACTACCCGGGAGACCCTCATGGCTGACGAGCCCGCCAGCGACGACACCACCGCCGCGCCGCGCCGCGTGTCCGTCGTGCGTCGGCTGTGGTCGCGGGTGGACCCGAACGTCGCCATGGTCGTCGGTTGCGTGGTGTTGTTCGGCGTGATCGCGCTCGACGTCTACTTCATCCACAAGGACGACGAGGGCGGCGCCGCGCCGTCAGCGACGGTTGCGTCGCTCGGCCCGAGCAGCGCGCCGTCGACTTCCGCCGCTCCGGCGCCGCTGCCCGCCCTGGCCATGGCCGTCCCCGCCGTGCCCAGCGGCTCACCCGCCGATCCCGCACTAGGGGCGGACTTCGAGGGAGACGACGGCGAGACGGGCAAGACGGAAGCCGCGCCGCCCGCGCCGAAACGCTACTCTACGGTGCAGCAGGCAGCCGCCGAGAGCTGCACGACCGCGAGCGTCGCCGGCCTGAGTCGACAGATCATCGCCCAGGCGCGCTGCATCAAGCCGAACGCCTTCGTGCCGCTGCCCTCGCGCCCCAACCTGACCGTGGAGGACGAGGTCTTCCCGTACCTGCACCTCGAGGCCAGAAACGATCTGGTCAAGGCGCTCGACTCGAAGCCGAAGCAGAAGATGACGATCAACAGCGCGCTGCGCACGCTGGCCCAGCAGTACCTGGTCTGGCGCTGGTCCGCGACCAAGCGCTGCGGCGTACCGCTGGCGACGCCTCCCGGTGAGAGCAACCACGAGACCGGCACCGCGCTCGACATCGCCGAGGCGAGCACCTGGCGGCCGGTGCTCGAAAAGCGGAACTTCAAGTGGCTCGGCGCCAGCGACCGCGTGCACTTCGACCACAAGACCGGCAAGTCGGCTTCTACGTCCACGGACGTGCTCGCCTTCCAGCGCCTTTGGAACCGCAATCACCCCGACGACAAGCTGAAAGAGGACGGGCGCTACACGCCGCTCGTCGAGCAACGTCTGAAGAAGTCGCCGCCCGAAGGCTTCAAGCTCGGCGCGAGCTGCGGCAAGTAGAGCGTCGTCTCGGAACGCAACGCTCGTGCACACGGGTTCCCGTGCCCAAACCGCTGTTGGTGTCTCAAATCAATCCATTGCTCGCGAGTCGCGCGCTCGTTAGCCTCGGATGTTGCGCGGGACGCTTATCGTGGCTCGTGTCCGTGTCGTGTTGAGGAGGGAATCGAGATGAACCTGAACTTCGATTACAAGTCCGTCGTCAAGAACTCCGAGAAGGTCGAGTGGACGCTCGATGACGTGCTGCCCGAAGGCACCCGCCTCGACTTTTCGCGCCTTTTTCTGCCGCCCACGCTGGTGCCGGGCAGCGAGCTCTCGTTCCTGAGTGACGACGAGCAGCGCACGCGCAACCACGTCACGTCGAACGCCTACCTGAACCTGTTCGCCTTCGTCGAGGAGTACATCATCGCGATGGCGCTCCAGCACGCCGGCGCCGAGATGTTCGGCGATCACGACGCCATCCGCGCGCTGTGTCGCTTCGCCGACGAGGAGACCAAGCACCAGGCGCTCTTCCTGCGCTATTGCGCGGCCTTCAATCGCGACTTCGGGCATCAGTGCGACGTGCTCGGCTCGGCCGCGGAGGTCGCCGGCGTGATCCTGAGCAAGGCGCCGATCGCCGTCATGCTGGTGACCCTGCACCTCGAGCTCATCACGCAGCAGCACTACACCGACAGTGTTCGCGACAACGCCGCGCTCGATCCGCTGTTCGCCAAGCTGCTGAAAAGCCACTGGCTGGAGGAGTCGCAGCACGCGCGCATCGACCAGCTCGAGCTACAGAAGATGGTTCACGCCGCCAGCCCGGAGCAGGTCGCGACGGCGGTCAACGACTACTTCGACCTCCTGGGCGCGTTCGACGGCCTGCTCAAGTCACAGGCAGACATGGACGCCGCGACGTTCGAGCGCGCGACCGGCCGCAGTCTGAACGACAAGGAGCGCGCCGCGTTCATCGCGGTGCAACACCGAAACTACCGCGAAATGTTCCTCAACGCGGGCCTGAACCACAAGACGTTCGTCGAGACGCTCGCCGAGCTCGACCCCAGCAGCCGGCAGCGTGTTTCGACGCACGCTGCAGCCTTTTCATGAACATGTCCGCACTCCTCTCTGACCCCAGCATCAACAAGCTGGTTCGCATCTACGGAGCCGAACGCACGGCGGCGCTCGTGCGTGACACGCTGCACGAGATCGGCCTGGACACGATTCGCAGCGCGGACGATCGCATGGCCTTTGGGCGCGCCCTGATCAAGAAGGGCGGTCTGCTCGAGGCCATTGGCCGCGCCATTCGCGTTCAGGCCCTGCTGCACGGCGCGCGCGAAGATTAGGATTTCCAGCCCTCAGCGCTTCAGCGGGTAGCCGTCGTTGCGCAGGGGATAGACGAAGTAGGGCGGGACGCAGGCCCCTGCGCCCGCCTTTTTCGTGCGTACGCAGACGTAGTCCTGACGGCAGGCGTGCTCGGCGTCGCACGCGCGCAGCTGGGTGGGGAAGACGAAGCGAGCCACGCAGTCGGCGTTCGTGCTGCCCGCGCGCAGGCAGTTCTGGTAGCCGTCCACGTCGAGAAAGTCGCCGCAAGTGCCGTTGGGGAGCGGTGTCTTGCACGAGCCGCGGCACGAGCCGAGCGGAAAGCCGCTGATGTTCAGGTCACAGCTCAGGCTCTCGGAGCACACCTCGCCGTGCATCTTGCCGACGTGGTCGCGCTCGGGTCGCTCGTTCGGCAGAATTTCGCCGTACTGGCAGGGCGCGCCCAGGCCGTGGTCGGCGAGGCACGTGCCCACGTCGCGGTCTTCCAGCGCCACGCAGCGATAACCGTCGTCGCACGTCCAATCGGCGAAGCCGGGATCGCCGAGCCCGCAGGGCGCGCCGTGACCGCGGCCGACGCCCTGCCGCTCGGGCAACGGACGAAATTCATCCGGCGTCTCGCCTGCAGCGACGCTCTTCACGTAGGCTTCGCGGCGCGCGAGATCGGCGCCGAGGTGGCTCGACGAACCTCTGAACAGCGAGCTGAACGCGGGGCTGTCCGCCGGGTCGTCGCCGACGTGGTGAAAGCCGGCGATCGAGTGGCTCTGGTGGCACCCCGTGCACGAGGCGCCGTCGAGCCGCCTGAGCAGCGCCTTGGGCGAGCCGATGCTGCGATAGCCGTCGAGCTCGAGCGCCGCGAAGTCGCGTTCGCTGAACAGGCGCGCAAAGGGACGGTTCGCGATCCGCGTCAGGGCTCGCGGCGACACCGACGTGGCCGCCGTGGCCAGGAAACGTTCGGGCAGCTCGAGCGTGCCCTGGTCCAGTGCGGCCAGCGTCGCCGGTGTCTTGAGCCAGTCGAGCAGCTCGGTCTTGAGCCTGGCGTCGGCGCGCAGCCTGGCGACGTCAGGCATGTTCTCCATCGGCGCCGCCACGAAGGCAGGCCGATCGCCGGTCTGCAGGTGAAACACGCGCAGCGAGTACTCGATGTGGCCGGCCACGGTCGTCTGGACGGTGGACTGCAGGCGGATGGTCTGCAGGTTCGTCTCGACGGCCTTCAGGCTCCAGCGCTGCCGTGCCTCCCGGCCGAGCGGGCCTGCGACGAGCCAGCGGGGCAGCGCGTCGCCGCTCAAGGCGTCGGGCGACTGCCATTCGCGCGCCACGTTCTGGCAGCTCGCGCCGTCGTCGGCGACCAGATAGACCGCGTTGACGGTCATGGGTAGCCGCGAGCTCATCGGCGCGCCGCCCTGCTCGGTGGTGTAGCGCAGGCGATAGAGCAGCCGGACCTCGCCGCAAGTGCCCTCGTAGAAGGCGCGACGGTCGAGCCGGTTGAACACGCCGCTGAGCTCGAAGCTCATCTCGCTCGACGCGAGCCAGCGCGCGTCGAACAGGCGAAAGCCGTCGATCGACGTCGGCCGCGCCAGCGGGAAGACCCGCTTGGCTCGCTCGAGCTCGCTGCGCAGGACCTTGAAGATGTCGCGGAACGGCGTGTCACGATCGAGCTCGAGCGTGGTGGCGGCGTTCTGGCCCAGGACGACCTCGGAGAGCCCGAAGCCCTGCTGCGAGAGCCGCGCCAGCACCGCGGGGTCGAGCACGGCCACGTGCGTGACTGCGGGAGCTTCTGGCGCCTGCTCGGGCTTTGCGGGCTGCACGCTGACCTCCGGTTCTGGCGGCGCGCTCGTGGCGGGCAGCCGCTCGGGAGGTGCGGGCGGAGCAGTGCCGGCCGAGCAGCAGAGAGCTGCCAGCGCCAGCCACGAGCTCGCGAGGTTTCTCGGCGCCATGACTACTTCGGCGGGTCTTGCAGAGCTCGAGCCACCGCTTCCAGCAGGCGGTTCACGGTGATGGGCTTGGACAAGAAGTTCACACCCTGATCGACCTCACCGAAGTGAACGACGGTGTTCTCGGTGTAGCCGGAGACGTACATGACGGCCGTCTTCGGGCGGGCGGCAGTGATCGTCTCGGCCAGCTTTCGCCCGTTCATGTAGGGCATGACCAGGTCCGTCAGCAGCAAGTCGATGGTGCCTTCGTGGCTGTCCGAAATCTCGATCGCCTCGCGTGGTCCTGGCGCCACCAGCACCGTGTAGCCGGCGCGGCGCAGCACGGTGGTGACGAGGCGACGTACCTGCTCGTCGTCCTCGACCAGCAGCACCACGGTGTTGGGGCGTGGCGGGGCCGGGTGCAGCGTCGGGACGGTGGTCACCTCCACCGCCTCCTCGCTCCTCGGGAAGTAGAGCTTCACCGTGGTGCCCTTATCCGGCTCGGAATAGAGCCAGATGAAGCCGCCGCTCTGCTTGACGATGCCGTAGACGGTGGAGAGCCCGAGGCCGGTGCCCTTGCCCGGCTCCTTGGTGGTGAAGAAGGGCTCGAACGCTCTACCTCGGGTCGTCGCGTCCATGCCGACGCCCGTATCCGAGACGGCCACCATCACGTGCGGCCCCATCACTGCGTCGGCGTGGGTACTGACATAAGAGCCGTCGAAGTCGACGTTGGCCGTCTCGAGCGTGAGCGTTCCGCCCTCCGGCATGGCGTCGCGCGCATTCACGGCGAGATTCAGGAGCACCTGCTCGAGCTGACTGACGTCCACGCGGATGGCGCTCGTCCCCGGCGCGAGCACGATTTCGACCAGCACGTCCTCGCCGAGCAGGCGCCGTAGCATGGGCACGAGCCCGCCCACCACGGAGGCCGGATCGACCACCGCGGGCTTCATGACTTGCTTGCGACTGAAGGCCAGGAGGTGCTTGATGAGCTCCTTCGCACGCTGCGCGGCGCTGATCATCTCCGAGACGTATTCTTCTGCCGGCGACGCCTTGGGTACCTCGTCGCGCGCGAGCTCACCGAAGCCCAATATCGCGAGCAGGATGTTATTGAAGTCGTGCGCCACGCCGCCCGCCAGGCGCCCGATCGACTCCATCTTCTGAGCCTGGATCAGCTGGCTGCGCAGCTGCTCCTGCTCCTGCTCGGCGCGCTTGCGTTCGCTGAGGTCGACGATCTCCCACAGGTTGTAGCGCTTGCCCTGCATCTCGACGTAGCGGACCGACAGACGCGCGGGCAGGCTGCGTCCGCCCATCATGAGCTCGACCTCGGCGTCCTCCACCTGTCCCGCGCCGGCCAGGTCCTCGAGGATGCGTCCCCGGTCCTCCAGGTTGGTCCACAGACCGAGATCTTTCCCGGTCTTGCCGATGGCGTCGGCGCGACCAAGCGCCATGGTCTCCAGCCACGCGGCGTTGACGTCGATGATCCTGCCCTCGGTGTCCGTGAAGGCCAGCATCGTGGAGATCGCGTTGAAGATCGTGCCGAAGCGCGTTTCGCTCTCCCTGAGCTCCGCTTCCATGCGCTTGCGGGCGTCGATGTCGCGGACGCTGGCCATCACGTACACGCGCCCTGCGAGCTTGAAGCGGTGCAGCGCCACCTCCGACCAGAAGACCTGGCCGTTGGCGCGACGGCTGCGCCACTCGAACGGCTGTTCCTCGCCGGCCACGGCGCGAGCGATCTTCTCGGCGGCCTCCGCCTGCGAGTAGGGCGCCTCGTTGGCGCTGAGCTCACCGACCGTCAGCGCCAGGCACTGTTCGCGCGAGTAGCCGAACATGGTGCACGTCCTTGCGTTGACGAGCACGATGCGGCCATCCACTTCGTGGACGAACAGGGCGTCGCTGGTCGCTTCGAACAGCTCTCGGTACGCGGAAGATTCGAAGCTCGGCAGCTCGGGCTCGCTCATACGCCGTCTACCCGAACGCTGCGCTCGAAGGTCTCCGGGCTGAGCTCGGCGAGCGCGTCGAGCAGTGCGACCTGCAGGCTTCCGGGTCCAACCGCGCGCGCCGCGGCCATCTCGCCCGCCACGCCCAGCGCGGCCATGGCAAAGGTCGCGGCCAGAAAGGGCGACGACTCGACGGCGGCGAAGGCGCCCGTGAGCGCCGTCGCCGTGCAGCCGGTGCCGGTCACGCGGGTCATGAGCGGCACGCCGTTGCGCACGCGCGCCACCTTCGCGTCCGAGACGATCAGGTCCGTGGCTCCGCTCACCGAGACCACGCAGCCGTGAGCGCGTGACAGCTGAGCGGCCGCGTCCAGCGACTCCTCGCTGGCGTGAATGCTGTCGACGCCCCGGGTCGCACCAGCCCCGACGGCCAGTGCCCGGATCTCCGATGCGTTGCCGCGCACGATCGTCGGCGAGACCTCTGCGAGCAAGCGCAGGGCCGTCTCGGTGCGGTACGACGTGGCGCCCGCGCCGACCGGATCCAAGACGATGGGAATGCCGCGTTTACGAGCGGCGCGTCCGGCCACGAGCATGGCTTCGACCCACTCGTCGCTCAGCGTCCCGATGTTCAGCACCAGCGCTCGCGCGATGCCAACCATCTCCTCGACCTCGCGCTGGGCGTGGGCCATGACCGGCGAGGCGCCGAGCGCGAGGAGCGCGTTGGCAGTGGTGTTCATCACCACGTAGTTCGTGATGTTGTGAACGACCGGAGCCTCGCTGCGGAGGCGCTGCAGCGCTTCCCCGAACATCGGCGGCCATTCTGCCCTCCGCGCCCTCGTTGTGGTACCGCCATCTGACGCGGCCAATCGGCCGGGGCGCCCAGGCGCCCAGGCGCGAAGGAAGGGGGCACGCGCGCGCGTGCTCGCGCAATGCGGCCCACCCCCCCATCGGGCTCGGCGCCTAGCATGGGATTTACATTGCGAATCTCGGCGTCGTTGTGAGACCGTTTCTAGTTATGGTTTCGGCAGATCTACACCGCCCGCGCCGCGTGCTGGTCCTGTCCTTTTTGGCCGCGTGCAGCGTTCACACTGCGAGCCGGCCCGTCCACGCGCAGAGCCAGGTGGAAGGCGAATTCACGGTTCAGCGCTTCGACCCCGCTCCCGGTCCGCGCAACTTCTTCACGACGCGCGGTGTGCGCACGGACGGCGAGATGGCGTTCAGTGCGGGCCTGTTCGCCAACTACGCTTACAAGCCGTTCGTCGTGAGCGGCTGCAGCGGCGCCGATCCTACCTGCAGCGACCCGCAGGACATCCTGGTGGTCGAGAACCTCATCACCGGAGACGCGCTGGCCTCGCTCACCCCGATCCCTCGCCTGCAGCTCGGGCTGAAGATCCCGGTCACCTGGGCCAAGGGTCAAGGCATCGACGAGGACGCGACGGCTGCGGAGGACGGCATCAAGGCGGTGGGCATGGGCGACGCCCAGCTCGAGGCCAAGTACCGACTGTACGGCGAGGTCAAGGATCCGTTCGTGGTCGGCGTCGGTGCGTTCGGGACGGCGCCGCTCGGCAAGGTGACGGCCGAGGGCAGCTACATCGGCGACGAGACTCCAACCGCCGGCATCCGCGCCATCTTCGACGGCGATGCGGGGCCGTTTTCGTTCGGCGGCAACCTGGTCGGCGTCTGGCGCGGCGGTGACGCTCACGTGGGTGAGACGCACATCGGCTCCGAGTTTCGCTACGGCGTCGCGGCCGGACTGCGCATCGGTCCGGTGGTTCGCATCGTGGCCGACACCCTCGGCTCGACGCGCTTCTCGACGAACGCTGGCGAAAACACGCTCGAGGGCGATCTCGGTTTGCAGGTCACGCCGCTCGGTTCGCCACTGACGATCTCCGCCGGCGCCGGCACCGCCCTCGTCGACGGCATCGGCGCGCCCGATTTACGCGTGTTTCTCGGCGTGGTGCTCGCCTTCGAAAAGAGCGACAAGGACAGCGACGGCATCACGGACAACGACGACAAGTGTCCCACGGACGTCGAGGACGTCGACGGCTACGAGGACTCCGATGGTTGCCCCGACCAGGACAACGACCTCGACGCGATCGTCGACGCGGCCGACAAGTGCCCGATGCGGCCCGAAGACGCCGACGGGGTGGAGGACACCGACGGCTGCCCCGAGACCGACAACGACAAGGACGGACTGGCCGACGAGTCCGATCGCTGCCCCGACAAGGCCGAGAACAAGAACGGCTTCCAGGACGACGATGGTTGCCCGGACGTGGTGGACACCGACAACGACGGCCTCGTTGACGACACGGACAAGTGCAAGGACGAGGCCGAGGACACCGACGGCTTCCAGGACGAGGACGGCTGCCCGGATCTCGACAACGACGGCGACGGCGTCGAGGACATCCACGACGAATGCGGCGACGAACCGGAGACGC
>DATLIL010000973.1:0-5555 GCA_035539475.1 Polyangiaceae bacterium | reverse complement strand
AGAGATTCATTGGACTGTCATGATCGCGACCAGTGTCGCTGCTTAGCGGGCGGCCGCCGCGCGCAGCTGAGCGGCGGGAGCGCAGTGCGCCTCCAGCACCGCTGGGAAGAGATGCTTCTGCTCGGCCAAGCGACAGCGCAGCTCCTGCACCTCGAGGACGCGTGCGTGCGTATCGAAGAGCGGAAGCAGGGCTTTCCAGGCATCCTCGAGCCGTCCGCTCGCCTGGGCTGCGAGCGCGTCGTCGTAACGGCGGCGCTCATCCTCGCTCAGCGTGCTGAGCCTGAGCGGGGAGGCTGCTACCGGCGGCGGCGCTGAACTCGCTGTCGCGGTGCCCTGTTCAGCGGCCGCCAGCGGCGCGAGCCACTTCAGCATCGCCTCGCGCTCGGTGGGTACCCATCCTTCACCGTGCTCCTCGTAGTAGCGGTGAACGGCGTGAAAGGTGTCTCGCGAGATGGCTCCGCGGTCGGCCGCGAGCGTGATGCGGAGAAGGCCCAGCGTCGTGTCGTCGAAGGCCTCGTGCTCCGGGTCGTAGGTCGGATTCATGATCGTGCGTTGCGCCTGCCGATGCCTCGCGCCGAGCGTGTGCCCGAGCTCGTGAAGGAAGACGGCGACGACCCGGTGGCGCCGGCGCTCGGCGTGCAGCTTGCCGATCTCGTCGTGACTCATTTCGTAGTACTCGCTGGAGAGCAGCTCGATCTCGCGCGGATCGTTGGACGCGCGCATCACCAGATACTTCGAGAGCACCCTTCCGACGCCGAGGGCGTCGTGATCGACCTCGAGCTGCGGCGTGGACTTGACGAAGGCCACGACCCACTGCGCATCGGCTCCGCGGTCGTGCTGCGTGAGCTCGTCCAGCAGCTCGGGCAAGCGATCTTCTGGGGTATTGGCCTGCCACAGGCTCGCTCCGCCGTTCTCGAGGTGCAAACCCAGCACGGGGTTCAGCACCGCGTTCGCGTCGCGCAGGAGCTCCTCGAAGCGCGCTTCCCAGTTCACGGTCTCGGCGACGTAGGCAGGCGTGGCGTAGGCACGGATGACGGCACCCCGCGTGAGCGACGTCGAGCCCTGCTTGTCGAGTTTGGCAGGCCGCAAGCGCTCCCGGGCGCGTGCCTTCTCCTGCTGTTGCTGGAGCCAGGCGCACCCGCAGAGCAGAAAAACCGAGACGACCGCCAGTACGCCCGCCAACCGCCGAAACCCACGCATGGAATCCATATACCGCCGCTGTCCACAAATGGGTGTAACAATGCCGTCATGAAGAGCGGGACCGCGATAGGTACGGCCTTGCTGGCTCTCGTGCTGTCGTGTGCAAAAGCCGAGAAAGCCCCTGAAGCCGCGCTCACCAGCGCCGACTCCTGGCTAGCGCTCGTCGATCAGGGCAAGTACGGCGACAGCTGGGACGCCGCTGCCGGGCTATTCAAGGCAGGCCTGAAGCGCGACGGCTGGGAGCAGGCTGCGACCGCCGCGCGAGGCCCGCTCGGCAAGCTCCTCTCGCGCAAGCAGAAGTCGGCGACGCTCGTGACCTCCTTGCCCGGCGCGCCCGACGGAAAATACGTCGTCCTTCAGTTCGATTCCTCCTTCGAGCACAAGAAGGAAGCCGCCGAGACCGTCACACCCATGCTGGAGAGCGACGGTTCGTGGCGCGTGTCCGGCTATTTCATCAAGTGAGCGCTCGCTGCAGGATCTCCGCCAGCTTTTCGCTCGCCTTGGCGCTCGTCCAGCCGAAATCGCGCTGAGCGGTGGCGGATCCGTTGAGCAACTGCTCGGCGATCCAGTCGGCCATCGCTGGGACACCATTGTGATCGAACACGCGCGCGCCGCCGATGGTGGTGCAGAGCTCGCGGAGCTCTGGATTTTCGCTGACGACGAGAAGTGGTCGATCCGATAGTGCGGCGTCGTAGATCTTGGCGGGGATGCGCTGGAGATCGCGGTGGCCGAGGACGACGAGGAGGTCGGCCTGACGCTGCAGGGTGGGGACGTCGAGGTACGACACGGGTTTCTCGAGGCGGACGTAGGAAGCCAGGTCGAGCTCGAGGGCGCGCGCGAGGAACGGCTCGCTGGCGTTGCCCGCGATGGTGAGCCCGACGCGATCGGGGCCGTGGCCACGGGCGGCGAGCTCGCGCAGGAGCTCGAGCAGGACCTCGCCGTCGACGAAGCGGCGCAGCGTGCCGGCAAAGAGCAGCTCGAAGCGATGCTGGCCGACGCCGTTGGCGGCTGGGAGCGCTGCGTGCAGGGTAGGGTCGGCGTGGTTGGGGATGCAGGTGAAGCGCTCGGGCTCGAGCTCGGCGTAGTGCGCGGCGTAGGTGCTGCGGACGGACTCGGTGTTCAGAATCACGCTCTCGGCCGTGCTCACCACGAAGCGCTCGAGGGCGTCGACGCTGCGGGAAACCCAGGACTTTCGCAGCGGTCGCCGGAGGGTGCAGAGGGCCCACGGGTCCCTGAAATCGACGATCAGCGGCAGGCCGGTCTGGCGCGAGAGCAGCGCGCCGACGACGGCGCTGGCGAAGGGATCGGCGTTGACCAGGATGGCTTCACAGCGGTGCGTGGCGAGCAGCTTGTGGGCGGCGCGCAGCGCGTGGGGGATGTCGAGCGCGTGGGGACCGAGCGGCACGAGCTCGGGTTGCTCGAAGGGCTTGCGCAGGCTCCTGGCGAGCGAGAAGTCGAGCGGCGCTCGCGGTGGCTGAGCTCGCAGGCGCTTGCGCGAGCGCCTGCCGTAGTCGTGCACCACCACCACGTCGCCCGGGATCGCGCCGAGCAAGCGTTCGTCGCGCGCGCCCTGCGGTGCGTCGGCCAGCACCACGGGCCTGAGCCCGAGCGCAGGGAGGTGGCGCACGAACTTCAGCGGCCGGAGCGCGCCCACCCTCGTGTCCGGCGGAAAGTACGGTGACAGGTACAAGAAGCTTTGCATGAAGCACCCCGAGCTAACCCAGCTTCACGAGGCGACTGCAGGAAGCGTGCGTGACACTGACGTGGAGCGAGAACGCCGCGAGGACGATGTAAGAGTGAAGGGTGAGCACAGGCTGTGGTGGGGGAACTACACCCGGGTGTGCCGGGGTTGCGCCAAGAGCTCGGAATAGAGCGCGAACAGGTTTTCGAAATGATCGTCCATCGACGGTAAGGTTTCCGCACGGTGGCGAGCCGATTGCGAAAGCGCGGCAGAAGGCCGTGAAAACAGCCGTTCGAGCGCGGCGGTAATCGCGTCCGGCCCTGCCTCGGGCTCGTACAGCTCGGCACAGTCCTGCCCGGCCATTGCTGCCGCACCGCCCGCCCGCGGCACCACGAGCGGCGTGCCCGAGGCCAGCGCTTCGGCCAGCACGAAGCCGAAGGTCTCGCTCACCGAGCCGTGCAGGAGGACGTCGGCGCTGGCGAGGATCCTGGCGTACTCCGCGCGATCCTTGCAGAAAGTCAGCGACGTGAAGGCCGGCAGCCCGCGGCCGAGGTCCTCCAGGGCGGCGCGCTCGGGGCCGTCCCCGAGCAGCACGAGCCCGACCGGGCGCTGGGCAGAGAGCGCCAGGAGCGCCTGTATCAAACGTTTTTGGCGTTTATCGACGGCCAGCCGCCCCGCGATGACGACGAGCCTGGCCCGCGGATCGTCGGCCACGGCGCCGAGGGCTTCACGACGCCAGGCCTCGTCGCGGCGGTCAGGCGAGAAATCGGCCAGGGTGATGCCGAAGGGCACCGTTTTGACCCGTTGGCAGCCTCTTTGCTTTAGCTCGTCTTCGAGCCATTGTCCTGCAACGACCGTGACGTCGAAGCGCCGACACACTGCGCGCAGGTAGGCCCAAGCAGGTGTCACGAATTTTTCGCGCCAGCGCCATGGCAGTCGCTCGGCGATGGGCTTTACGTACGAACCGATTGGATCCGAATGATGCACGTAAGAAGTGAGTCCCGGGCCGCGCAAACTGGCGGCAACCCAGGCAGGGATGAACGGGCTCGACACCTGCAGCACGTCGGGCGCGTGCTCCTGCACGAGGCGGCGCATCGTTCGCAGCTTGATCGGCGCGTGATAGGTGCCGTCGTAGGGCAAGCGCGGCGCGGCGTAGCGCACGATGCGCGAGGCCTGGCCCAGACGCTGCACATCGTCACGCGGGCCCGGCGCGATCACCAGGAGCTCGTGGCCGCGTCGCTCGGCGGCGACGAGCAGCTTGTCGAGGTAGGAGCGAACGCCGCCGCCTCGTTCTGAATAGAACTCTGCAAGGTCGACGATTCTCATGGCAAGTTCAACTTTTCAGACTGAATCATTCGTCAGTTCGCGATCGCGGGTCAGTCGCGATTGGCCGCGCCGCATCGCCATCCTGAACGACTATGTACGCATACCATATGCCAACGGCTCGTCGTTCGCGTCGCAGCTGCTCTACCGTGAGTTCCGCAAGCGCGGCCACGACGTGGTGGTGATCGGCCCCCACGACCCGGACGCTCGAGCTGCGGAGCTCCCGCGCGAGCACGTTTCACTGCCTAGCTTGCCGCTGCGCAACCACCCCGGTGTACGCCTGGCGCTGCCGTCACGCGCGGCGCTGGACGAGCTGATGCGCGATCCGCCCGATGTGGTGCTGGGTCAGACCTGCAGCGGCCTGCTCGAGCTCGGCGCCTGGATGCGGCAGCGCCTGGGGGTGCCCTTCCTCTGCGTCAACACCGTGCACTTGCCCAGCGTCTACAACGTGATGCTGCCCGACAGCCTGCTCAACAACGAGACCGTGCGCGGCATCTTCAGCGAGCGCCTGATCCCGTTCGCCGAGCGCCAGTCTGCTCGCCTCTACGACCAGAGCGACGGCCTGATCGTGCTCTCGAGTGGCCTCGCCAGCTACTGGCGCGAGCGCGGTGTCGGCGCGCCCATCTTCGTCATTCCACGCTGCATCGAGCCGCGGTTGTTCGACGTGACCGCGCGCCGCGATCCGTTTCCTGCCGGCACTCAGCGCGGGCGGCGGCTGCTCGTGGTCTGCCGACACTCGCGCGAGAAGAACGTGGAGCGCCTGCTCGAGGTGTTCGCGCGCTGGATCGCCCCCGCGGTCGCGGGCTCCACGCTGACGCTCGTCGGCGACGGCCCGGATCACGACGCCTTCCGCGCTCGCGCGGCCCTGCTCGGCGTTGCCGACCGGACTCATTTCGTCGGCGAGCAATCGGCGAGCGACGTCGCGGCCTGGTACCAGCACGCCGACGTCTTCGTCTACGCTTCGCTGTCCGAGACCTACGGCCAGGTGGTGAGCGAGGCCATGTGGTCGGGGTTGCCGACGGTCGCGTTCGAGGACGGCATGGGCGTCTCGCAGCAGATCGAGAGCGGCCTGAACGGAGTGCTGGTCCCGCCCGGACCGGACGAGACCGCGGCCGACTGGCGCTTCGCGGTCGAGGTGGCCGGACTCCTTCGTGACCCGGCTCGGCGCCGCGCGCTCGGCGCAGCCGCCCAGCGCCTGACGCGGGAGCGCTCCGACATCGACGCGTCGATCGAGCGCTACTACGCGGCGTTCGAGGCCGCGCGCGAGCATGCCGCCCGGCGCGTGGCGCATGCCCTCACGCATCGCCGTCAGCGCCATGCCTCGCGAGCGCAACGCCGCCGCGGACTGCCC
>DATLIL010000972.1:0-10252 GCA_035539475.1 Polyangiaceae bacterium | reverse complement strand
TCGCCGAAGATGTAGCGCCCCTTCCAGACGTCGGGCCAGCCGCAGGCGTCCAGGATGAGGCCGCCGATCACGCAGTTGTCGCCGTTTTCGTGCGGGTAGTCGTGCGCGACGGGCACGCACTCGGTGGCGGGAGTCACGCCCATGCAGGCATTCGCCGGCATCCAGGCTTCGTCGTACTCGACGGTGCCCTCGGCGAAGGGCCAGCCGTAGTGCAGGCCGCCTTCGCCGACCGAGATCTCTTCGCGCGCGCCCTCACCGACGTCACCGACCCAGAGCAGGCCCGTCATCGGGTCGACCCAGAAGCGGAAGGGATTGCGGAAACCCCAGGCATAGATCCGTTCGTCCGGATCCATCGGTTGGAGATCCTGGTCCCACGAGGCGCAGCCCGTGACCCCGGTTTGCCCGACGAGGGGATTCTCGGGTGGGGTCGAGCCGTCGAGCGCAACGCGCAGGATCTTGCCGTTGGTCGAGTTCAGGCAGGTCCCGAGCCTGTTGTTCGGCGGCGTTGCGTTGTGTCCGGTATCGCCGACCGAGAGGTAGATGTAGTTGTCGTCGATGATCAGGCCACCGCCGTTGTGGTTGGCTGGCCCGAGCAGTCCCTCGTCGACGATGATGGTCGGTTCGCCGAGCTGATTGTCGGCACCGAGCTCGACGCGCAGGACCTTGTGACGGTTCTCGACCTCGTCACCGGTGGAGGCGTAGAAGTACAGGTAGTGGTTCGTCGCGAAGTTGGGATCGGCGACGACACTGAGCAACCCTTGCTCACCCGCGTCCGTGTGGACGTTGATGTGATCGTCTGTCTGTCCGCCATCGGCCAGGATCGCGATGTCGCCGCCGCGCTGCGTGATCACGGCGCGGCCGTCCGCCAGCACGAGGATGTCGGTGGGCTCTGCCAGGCCGTCGACCAGCGTCTCCTGGTTGAAGGCGTCAGCCGCTTCGCCAGCCAGCTCGACGGCTGCAGCGGGGCTCGCCGCCAGGAGCGGGAGCAGAAGGGCCAGGGGCAATGTCGAGAAGCGCGGCGCGAAGCGAATTCGATTCATGAGACCCTCACCATTATTGCCGATCCGAACGGCCCTTGTCTCTACGGCGGGCAGTCGGTCATGCCCGTGATCCACTCGTCGATCAGCGCAGCACCGTCCGGATCGACCACGTTCGAGCCGATACGGGGCATGCGGTAGTCGGTGGTGTCGTGCATGCGGAACGAGATCGACGACTCCTCGGGCGCGCCCGGCACGAGCCGGACCTGCGGCAGGAGCGGGTCACCGGTGCCGCGAATGATCGGGACGTTACAGAGGTCCTTCTCCGCGAACGGCGTGATGAAGCGGAAGTCGATGTCGCTCAGCGTTCCGCCGGGGCGGTGGCAGATCGAGCAGTTGGTCTGCAGGTACGAGAACACGCGCTCTTCGAGCGGCGCCGTACCCTTCGGATCGGGGTAGCCGGGAATCATCTCCGGCGTGGTGTCGAACAGACCCAGCGCCTCGAACTTGGCGATCTGGTTCATCGTGCCGTCGGCGTAGGCAAAGTCGCGGTTCATCTGCGCCGTCGTGGGGCCCAGCGAGCGGCCGGCGCCCTTGGTGTGGCACTCCAGGCACTGCGATCGACTCGGGTAGTGCCAGACCTGGGTGCCGAGATCCTTGTCGAGCTCGCCGGGCAAGAGCGTGGCGTCAGTGCCGGCTTCGTTCCATTCGTAGCTGAAGCCCTTCCACGTATTGAGGGCCATCTGGATCAAGAGTCGCGTTTCGATGCGCTTGCCATCGACGCTGAAGTTCTTGACCAGCACCGTGCCCACCGGCATGCCCCAGTGGCCTTCGTCGGCGCCGCTGCCACCCATCTCCGGGGGCACGCAGGTGTCGGGCTCCGTCGTGCAGTTCTTGACGTGGATCTGGCTGCCAGCGGGGATCGACACGAAGCGCTCTTTCACGGCGCCGTCGGACCAGAGCGCGCTGCTGACGTCGTAGGGGATGAGCCCCGCCGCCGGCTTGGTCGGATCCGTCATGTCGATGCAGGCCGTCTCGCTGAGCAGCATCGGTTGCTCGGCTTCGGTCGCCGGCGCGTGACAGCCCTGCGCTCCGCTGCCGCCCGCTCCGCTCGTGCCTCCGGCGCCGCCGCCGGCCGCACCGGCGCTGCCTGCGCTGCCACCTGTGCCCGCGCTGGTGCCGCCTTCGCCGGCCATTCCGCTGCTCCCCGCGTTGCTCCCGCCGCTGCCACCACCGCCGCTCCCGGGTGCGGGTGCGGGTGCGGGTACCGGCGGCTCGGACCCGCAGGCCAACAGCAAAGCAGCGAGAGAAACCAGTGCAGCGGAGGTCTTCATCGTAACCAAGCTCAAGCGCGACGCGAACGCCGCCGACGGCCCCAGAGCAAGCCCAGGGCACCCGCAAACAGTAACACGCCGCTCGGGACGCTCGTCGATCGCGTCACGCGGCAGCCGCAACCACCGTCGTCCGACGACGACACAGGGGCGGGTGTCACGCCGTTCGTGCCGGCAGTGCCGACTCCGGTTCCTGCGCTACCAGCGCTGGCGCCACCCGTGTTCGTGCCGGCCGTGTTCGTGCCGCCGTTGCCGCCAACTGGTGGCGCGCCGCCGATGGGCGAACCAGCACTGCCCGCCGAGCCGGCTGCGCCGCCCGCACCGCCGGTGCCACCCGTTCCACCCGAGCCGCCGGGCGGTGCGTCGCACACCTCGCCTGTCAGCTGCTTGGGCGTGACGCGCTGTACCGAACCGCCGCCTTCTTCGACGACGTAAAGCGCCTGATCGGGGCCGACGCGGAACGCGGCTGGATCGCCGAAATCGCCGAAGTCGGCCAGGGAGTTCTGGACCACGCCGTCACGAGTGGCATTGACGTCGAGCGTCCAGACTTCGCCGCTGCCGTGATCGGCGAAGATGTAGCGACCCTTCCAGGCATCGGACCAGCCGCAGACGTCGAGGATCTGACCACCCATGATGGCGTTTCTGCCGGCGCTGTGGTCGTACTCGTAGGCCGCGGGCACACACTCCGTGGCAGGGGTGACACCCATGCAGTCGTTCGCGGGCTTGAAACCCTGGTCGTACTCGACGGTGCCCTCGAAGAAGGGCCAGCCGAAATGCATGCCACCGTCGCCCACCGCGACCTCTTCTCGCGCTCCTTCGCCGACGTCGCCGACCCAGAGCTTCTTGGTCTGGGGATCGACCCAGAAGCGGAACGGATTGCGAAAGCCCCAGGCGAAGACGCGCTCGTCGGGAGCCATCAGGCTGATGGGGTCGTTGAAGTCGTTGCAGCCGGTGACCATGTCGTCGTCGGTCAGCGGATTGTCGGTGGGAATGGACCCGTCGAGGGCGACGCGCAGGATCTTGCCGTTGGGCTTGTTGAGGCAGGTGCCCAGCTGATTGACCGGCGGCGTCGCGTTCTCTCCCGTGTCACCGACCGAGAAGTAGATGTAACCCTCGTCGATGATGATGCCGCCGCCGTTGTGGTTGGCGGGGCCGTAGAGGCCATCGCCGACGATGACCATCGACTCGGTCAGTGAGTCGTCGTCACCCAGGACGTAGCGAATGATCTGGTGCTTGTTCTGGGCATCCCCCACGTCCGCAAAGAAGTAGAGGTAGTGGTTTTCGGCGAAGTTCGGATCGGCGACGACGCCGAGCAGGCCCTGCTCGTTGTGGAGGGGGGCGACGTTGATGTGGTCGTCGACCTGGCCCATGCCGGGTCTCACGATCGCGACGTCACCGCCTTTCTGGGTGACGACGAGGCGCGCACCACCATCCAGGATCGCGATGTCGGTCGGGCTACCGAGGCCATCGACGATCGTCATGGTGTCGAGGTCGGTGGCGGCGTCGCCGGCTAGCGTGGCCGCCTGTGCGGCGGGGACGATCAGGGCTGCGGCAGCGACGAGGAACGCAGGAAGGAAGGCTAGGGCGTTTTTCATGAAATCCTACGGGTCGCCGGCGATCGGAAGAGCGCGGCGCGAAGCAATGACCAGCGAACAGTATGCTTCAGACTCGTACCCGTCAGTGGCGCGACCTCGTCGAATTGGTTGCTCCGAGTTCTTCGTGGCCAGGCGAAGCGCGCTCCGTGCAGCGAGCAGTAAATCACCGAAACTCCCGCGAATTATTCGCCAATAGCCGAAACTGCCTGCGCTGCTGGAATCTCAAACCGAGCCGTGGATGGGGGCTTCAGATGGATTTGCCGGCAGCCCGGAGGTACCGTCACGCCCGATGTAGACCAACGTCAGCAGCGGCCTGAGTGAGACGGGAGGCTTCGAGTGGAAGCGATTGGGTTCTGGCCGGTGGGTAGCTAGGTGTCCCACCGGGGCGGGATTGGGAAAGTGAGGCGACCTCTTGCGCGAGCGACCACGTTCGCGAAGATCGTACAGCCTTCGTTTGCGGTGCCGCTCTTGCGGCGCCGGCTCTTTCGCTTGCTCGACTCGCGTACGGCGCGGGTGGCGTGGGTCAGTGGGCCACCCGGATCGGGCAAGACGATCCTGGCCAGCACCTACGTAGAAACTCGTAAGCTTCGCACGGTCTGGTACCGGCTCGACGAGACGGACGCGGATCCCTCGAGCCTGTTCCACTTCTTGAGACACGCTGTCGAGAAGGTCACCCGCTCGCGCCGAGCACCACTACCGGCGCTGACCATCGATCGGCTGGGTTCCCTCGAGGTCTTCGCGCGTCAGTTCTTCGTCGACCTGTATGCCCGTCTGCGACCGCCGTTCGCCCTGGTCTTCGACAACGCGCAGGACGTTCCGCGTCCCTCCGCCTTCGACGCCGTGCTGCGCATCGCAACCCTGGAGTTACCAGAGGGCGGTCGCATCCTGGTGCTGAGTCGCAGTGAGCCGCCGCCTGAGCTGGCGCGGCTGCAGACGGAACGAGGCATGGTTCAGCTATCGTGGCCAGAGCTGCGCCTGACGGCGGGCGAAACCAAGACCATCGCCAGCCGCTGGCGTTCGACGTCGCTGGCCTCGAAGCTTCACCAGGCGACCGGGGGCTGGGCCGCTGGTCTCGAGCTCATGCTGCAGCGTGCGCGCCTGAGCCCGGGCCAGCTGCAGCGCCCGCGTCTGGCGGACGAACAGGCCGTCTTCGACTACTTCGCAGCGGAGATCTTCAGCCGTACCGATCCGCGCACACAGCGCGTGCTCCTGACCAGCGCGCTCTTACCCGAGATGCCCGAGCACGCGCTGGCCAGGCTCACGGGCATCACCGAAGCGGCGGAGCTCCTCGCTCGGCTCGGCCGGACGCACTACTTTACCGAGCAGCGCTCGGGGGCCGAAACGACGTTCGTTTATCACCCGCTGTTCCGTGGCTTCCTCCTGGCCCAGGGCGAGCGAACCATTCCCGCAGCCGAGCTGTCGGCGCTGCGCGAGCAAGCGGGCGAGTTGCTCGTCGAGCATGGGCGCCTGGAGCAAGCGGCGGCGCTCTTCGGCGCGGCGAAGAGCTATGCAAGCCTCGTCCGCCTCGTCGTTGCCGAAGCCGAGTCCCTGCTCACGAGTGGGCGCTGGCAGACGCTCCTCGGCTGGCTCGAAGCCATTCCGCCGGAGCTTCGTGATCGGGATCCCCGGCTGCTCTACTGGTACGCGACCTGCACCTTCACCTTTCAGCCGCTGCAGGCCCGAGAGCTCTTCAGGCGAGCGCTCGACGGGTTTCGCGCCAGCGGCGACGCCAGCGGCAGCTATCTGGCCTGGGTCGGTGGGGTCGAAACGTTCTTCTACGAGTGGGCCGATTTTCACCCGCTCGACGCCTGGCTCGCGTTACTCGAGCAGCTCCAGCGCGAGCATCCGCGCTACCCGAGCCTCGAGATCTCCGCGCGCGTTGCCGGCGCGATGATGACGGCGCTCAAGTTTCGCAAACCCGACGACGAGGCGCTGCCGAGCTGGGCGGAGCGCGCACAACGCTTGCTCCCACAGGTCGGCAGCGTCGAGTCACGCCTGGTCATCGGCGCCTCGCTCGCGCACTACCACGTCGTGACCTGGAACCTGCGGAAGGGCGCCATGGTGCTCGACAGCCTGCGACCCCTCGCGACGGCGGCCGGAGCTTCGCCGCTCGCGCGGCTGCTCTGGCTCCAGATGGAGAGCGCCTATCATTGCTTCGTGGGCCGCCCAGAAGCGTGCCTGGAGGCGGTGCGCGACGGGCTCGAGACGGCGCGCGAGAGCGGGATCCAGGCGCTCGACTTCCACCTTCTCGTCAACGGTACGCTGGCCAGCCTGGCGATGCGCGACCTCGCGGGCTCGCGGCGTTTCCTGCAGCGGATGTCGTTCGTGCTCGCCAGCAATCGTCGCGTCGACGTGTCCCTCTATCACATGCTCGCGGCGTGCGACGCGCTCTACCGCGCCGACCACCAGACGGCGCTGGAGCACGGGCGACGCTCGGTCGCCGCGGCGGACGAGGCAGGCGCCGCTTTTCTCCAGCCTTCGAACCAGCTCTATCTGGCGCTCGCGCTGTTCGCGAGCGGTGATCACGGCGAGGCCGGCGCCATCGTCGACGCGGCGCTGCTCGCCGGTCGTGCCATGCGCGCCCCGCTGACCGAGTGTATGGCGTTACTGGCTCGCGCCGCCTTTGCGCTGTCGCTCGGCAACGCGAAAGCCGCTCGACCGTTGCTCGGCGAAGGCTTCGGGCTCGCGCGTGCGCACGGTTACTCCACGCTGCCGCTCTGGCCCACCGAATCGATGGCGCGGCTCTGCGTCGCCGCCCTGCAGGGTGGCATCGAGCGGGAGCACGTGCGTGAGCTGATCCGCGTTCGCGGTCTCGAGGCGCCCGAGCCCGCCCAGCTGGTCGAGGACTGGCCCTGGCGCCTGCGCATCGCGAGCTTCGGCGGTCTGCGCCTGCTGCGCGAAGGAAAGCCGCTGCGTTTCGGCCGCAAGACACAGCGCCGAGCGCTGGAGCTGCTCAGCGCCCTGGTCGCTTTCGGCCCGGGAGGAATTGCGGACGAGCGGCTGATCGCCGCACTCTGGCCGGACTCGAATGACCCGCAGCGCGCGCTGAATACCGCGCTTCATCGCTTGCGCCGCCTGCTGGGGGACGCCCGCCACGTCGTGCGCGACGCGGGGGTGTTGCGACTCGACGCGTGCTGGATCGACGCCTGGGCCCTCGACGAGGCGCTCGACGCCATCAAGCGCGAGCTGCGCGGCGCGCCCAACGGTCAGCCGCGAGTCGAGCAACTGCTGGAGCAATTGAACGAGCTCTACGGAGGACCGTTTCTCGATGGGGAACGCGAGACGCCCTGGCTGATCGGCGCTCGTGACCGCCTGCGCGCCAAGCTGGTGCGGCAGCTGCGGGAGCTCGCCAGCCACGCCGAGCACGGTGGAGACTTCACGCGCGCCGTGGAGTGCCACGAACGCGCGCTCGCGGCCGACGAGCTCGACGAGGAAGGCTACCGTCGTCTGATCCGCTGCCACCGCCGTCGCGGTCACGAGGCGGCAGCACGGCGTGTGCTCAAGCAGTGCAGCGAGAAGCTCACCGCCGAGCTTGGCACGCGCGTGTCGGCCGAGACGCTGGCAGCCTTGTCGAGCCCGCTGGATGGCTGAGCGAAGCCGTCAGTCCTTGCGATAGAGCACCAGTCCGACCCTCGGGCTCGCGGCTCCGCTGACGACGAGCTGAGTGGTGCCGACGCGCGTGTACCCCGGCGGCGGGGTCACATCCGGGAACAGCAGCAATGCGGAACCCGATACCAGCCCTTCACCGGTCGCGCCCGTGGCACCAGCCGGGCCGGCGGGGCCCTGCGCTCCGGGCAGTCCGGGTGGCCCTTCGGGGCCTTCCATGCCCACCACGAAGCCGTCGTCCTCGACGCCGATGCAGTCGTTGTTGGCCAGGTCGAGGACCTCCACCGCACCGGGGTGGGTGGTCGGATCCAGGTCGTCGCAGTCAGAGTTGCTGTCGGTGAAGCCTGCGGGCGCGTTACACGCGACGACCATGGTGTCGCTGGGATCCTGAGAGCCGAAGCCGTCGCCATCGGCGTCGCGAAAGAACACCCGCTGGGTATCTTCGTCGATCTGGCCGTCGCAGTCGTTGTCGATGGTGTCGCAGACCTCGGGCGCGCTTCGATTGGCGCCGGCGATGCTGTCGTCGCAGTCAGTGCCGTTGTCGGCGTAGCCGGAGGGTGGGCTACAAGCCAGGATGGCCTTCGTGAGATCCCAGGATCCGTAGCCGTCGCCATCGGCGTCGCGATAGGCGATCTGTTGGACGTTCTCGTCGATGTGGCCGTCGCAGTTGTTGTCGATGGAGTCGCAGGTCTCGGGCGCTCCAGGGTTTGCTGCTGCGGTGCTGTCGTCGCAGTCCGTCGCGTTCTCGACATGGTCGAATGGCAGCAGGCAAGCGCTGACGGGCGCCGCTGAGCCGTCTCCGAAGCCGTCACCGTCGAGGTCTGGATAGAAGGCACGCTCGGCGCTGCAGACGCCCTGTGCCTCGGACTGTGAGGGCGAGACGACGAGCGCGACGAGAGACATGAAGCCGATCGACAGGACAGTGCGGGGGGTCATGCGAGCACCTTTGGTAGAGATGGAGCGTCGAGGCCCAACGGGCCGCGCACACCGTAGGCGCACTGCTCTTACCGATCGGTTACGGATTCCCGTCGCGTGCTCTGTTGACGGCGTAATATCGCCGTCTGGCTGTAATTGACTCAGGAGGGCAGCGCCGCTGCGGCAGTCTCGAACGCCTTCAGCTGCTGCTCGTCGAAGTCGCGCTCTCCGAGGAACGCGAGGCCGACCACCGCCCTCAGCCCGCCTCCGCCGTCTCGCACAGGGATGGCCAGCGCCGCCTGAGCGTCGACTGCCTTCGCTCCCGGCCTCACGTCGCCCGTCTCATCTGTCTTGAGGTTGCAAGTACTGACAATTTCATCGCGCTCCCACGCCAAACCAGCCATGCCCTTTCCCTTCGGGATGACCTCGGTAGCGCGCACCACCGGAGGTGGGATGTTGACCGCCGCCGCGATCTTCAGGACACCGTCGTCGAGGACGTGCACGGTTCCGGCGACCGCCCCGTGAGCCGACAAAAACTCTTTGAGCCAAGCTTCTAGAGCCACCCACGCACGTTATCATGTTTCGAGCGTTTCGCCCCCGCGGAGCTATCATCGTACACAGCTCAGAGAACGACTTGGAAAAGCCGCCCTCGCCCTATCGCCCCGCCCGCGTCCACGATCAGGAATTCAAGGTCGCGTTTCAGTACCCGGTCGCCTTCTGCCGAGGGGCGCTGGAACCAGCCGACCAGACTCTGGCCTGGGCGCTCTCGCGTCGTGAGCCCGAACGACGGCACCCGATCTATGCCGTGCTCGATGGCGGCCTGGTCAAGTGCTGGCCCGACCTGGAAGCCAAGCTCCGCACCTACGTCGCGGCGCATGACGCGACGATCGAGCTCAGGGGCGTGCACGTGGTCCCCGGCGGCGAGGCTGCCAAGAACGATCCGGCGCTGATCGAGGATCTGCTGGCGCGTTTCGCCAAGGCCAAGCTCGACCGTCAAGCGGTGGTGCTCGGCATCGGTGGCGGCGCCGTGCTCGACGCCGTCGGCTACGCCGCTTCGGTGACGCACCGTGGGCTCCGCGTCGTGCGCATGCCCACCACCGTGCTTGCGCAAAATGACGCAGGCGTCGGCGTGAAGACGTCGATCAACGGTTTTGGAGCCAAGAACTTCCTCGGCACGTTCGCGCCGCCCTTCGCGGTGGTCAACGACGCCGAGCTGCTCGCCACCCTCCCTGCGCGGGACGCTCGCGCCGGGTTGGCCGAGGCGGTCAAGGTGGCGCTGATCCGCGATCCGAGCTTCTTCGAGTGGCTCGAAGCCAACGCCGACGCGCTGCGCGCTTGCGATCTCGGCGCGCTCGAGACCTCGATCGAACGCTGCGCCAAGCTCCATCTGCAGCACATCGCCGGCGCTGGCGATCCCTTCGAGATGGGCAGCGCGCGGCCGCTCGACTACGGACACTGGTCGGCGCACAAGCTCGAGATCATCAGCGACCACGCGCTCCGGCACGGCGAGGCCGTGGCCATCGGCATGGCGCTCGATGCGCGCTACGCAGAACGCAAGGGCATGCTTTCGGCTGCCGCGCTGGAGCGCGTCTGTGGGCTGCTCGAGAAGCTCGGCCTCTCGCTCTATCATCCCGCCCTCTCGGCCGAGAACGGCGGAAGGCTGGCGGTCCTGACCGGCCTGCAAGATTTCCGCGAGCACCTCGGCGGCAAGCTCACCGTCACGCTGCTGAAGGGCGTCGGCAGCTCGGTCGAGGTCTCCGAGATCGACGAGCGTGAAGTGACTGCCGCGATCCGCTGGCTCGAAGAACGCGGACTACGTTCATGCGCG
>DATLIL010000971.1:0-1957 GCA_035539475.1 Polyangiaceae bacterium | reverse complement strand
CCGCCTGCTCCTCGCCCACGCTACCGGTCAAGACGATCAGCGGAATGTCGAGCTCGAGGTCGCGCAGGAGGCGCAAGGCGCACAGCGCGCCGAAGCGAGGCACCGAGTAGTCCGAGAGAATGATCTCGGGGGCCGCCTCCGCGAGCTTCGCGCGGTAGTCGTCCTCCGCACAGACGCGCTCGAGCGAGAGCTCGTAGCCGTGCTGTTCGAGCATGCTCGCGACTTTCGCGGCCGTCGCGGGCTCGTCCTCCACGAGGAGCACACGCAGGGGCACTCGCGGAGTGCCCGGTGAAGCAACGTGGACGGACATTCGTACCGCCCCGCTGACCGCCGCAAGACCACCATCACTATCCCTGAAGTACCGCATCGGCGTACTGGTCACGAACTTGCGCGAGTTCGACCCGGGACCTGCGATTTCCATGGCTCAGACAGGCGAGACCCAGCTCGATCCGCTTCGAGACGCCGGCTGTTGCAAGATGCCTCGTTCGTGAACGACGGGCTCGGGTTCGGAGGCTCGCGCCAGCGGGTGCTCCGCCCACCAGGCGTCCGCCTGCGCCGACGACCAGGAGTGAGCTTCAGCGGACCGCTCGAGCAGCGAGCTCAAGGCCTTCACGCTGCGCGGCCGTGACCTGGCGTCCTTGGCCAGGCATCCCATGATGACGGCCTCGAGCGTCGGATCGATGGGCTGGCCGAGCCGCTCGCTCGGGGGCACGGGCTTTTCGCAGAGGTGCGCCGTGCAGAGCTCGGCCATCGTCGTTACCTCGAACACGGGTGTGCCCGTGGCGAGGAAGTAAGCGACCGCTCCCAGCGAATAGATGTCCGACTGGGGCCCCACCGAGGTGGCGCGATCGAACATCTCCGGAGACATGTACTCCGGGGTCCCCATGACCGCGCTCGCGCGCGTCAGGCGGGCGTCGCTGGCGAGCTTCACGATCCCGAAGTCGAGCACCTTGAGCACATCTGCCACACCACCACGGCGGCACACGAAGAGATTGCTCGGCTTCACGTCGCGGTGAACCAGGCCGGCGGCGTGCGCCTCGGCGAGAGAGCCGCAGGCCTGGCGCAAGAAGTGGATGATACGCCCCGAAGGTAGCGGCCCGAAGCGGCCAACCAGCGACTCGAGGTCGAGCCCCTCGAGGTACTCCATGGCGTAGAAGAAGGTGCCGTCGTCGGTCTGGCCATAGTCGTAAACTGCAATGGTATTGGGATGTGACAGCTCGCTGGTCAACCTCACCTCGCGCTCGAAACGCGCGAGCGCCTCCCTCGACACTTCGCCCTTCCGCACGACCTTGATCGCGGTGGGACGCTTGAGCAGCGCGTGCTGCGCCAGGTAGACGTCGCCCATGCCGCCCTCGCCGATCCGGCGCACGATCTGGTACTGACCGAGCTTCATCGCTCGGTCTTCGGCGCGACGCGCACGTCTGCGCCAGCGCGCCAGAATACCGACGGCGCCGACCAGGCAGAGCGTGGCCGCCGCAAGCAGCCCGAGCACGGCGAAGTAGACGTGGCGCACGGCGCTCAGCGGCCGCAGGGCTTCGACGGCGTCCACCTCCGTTGCAACGCCAAAACCCATGCCGCCGAGCCAACGCCAGGCGCCGACGACGCGAACACCGCGATAGTCCCGGTAGCCGTCCACGTCGTACCCGGTGCGGCCGGCCGCGATCGCCTGAGCCATGCGTGTCAGTGGTTGCTCACGGCGCAGGACGCGTGTGCCATACCCTCGAGTCAGATCGCCGCCCGGGTCACGGATCTCGAGCCTCAGCACGGCGCTCTCGGCGGTGGGCGGCAGCAAGCCGACTTCGCGCAGCTGGGGGACGAAGCGACTCTCCGACAGCAGCCGAGCGTGGTGGTCGAGCGCGTACGTCTCGCCACTCGCGCCAGCGCGCGCCGAGCCCAGCACGTGAGTCAAGCGCTCCGGGCGCAAGGCGAGTACCAGCAGCGCCGGCTCTCGGTCTGC
>DATLIL010000970.1:0-1906 GCA_035539475.1 Polyangiaceae bacterium | reverse complement strand
CGGGAACCGGCAGCGTGTTCAGCAGGCGTTCCGGCAAGCTCACGGTCGCCGTCAGCGGGGCACGGCGCGAGAGCTTGCTCGTCGCCCGGGCGCTGAGCAGGATTCCGGAGCGATCACTGGCGAGCGCCTCGACACGGATGGCGTCGCGGTCGAGCTGGACGTCACCGCTGGCCACGAGCGCGGACGCGCCTTGCCAGGGGCCGGCGTGCACTCCGGCGAGCGCTACCTGCACGCGCCCGGTCGGGAGCGCCTTCAGCGATCCCCGCCAGCGTCCGCGCGCGGAAGCCTGGTCGACCGTCACGTCTCCGAAGCCGAGCTCGGCGGCGTCGACTTCGAGCTGGCCGTTCAGAGCGCTGGTGCGCAGATCGAGGTGACCGTTCGTCTTCGCCCGCGCAGTGCCGGACTTCAGCCCTCGTTTCAGCGGGACCTTGCGACAATCGGGCACGTCGATCGCGGCCTGGAACCCGAGCTTGCGCCGTCCGCTGAGCTCGCCGTCGACGTCCAGCCGCGCCGAAGCGCCGTATCCGGCGAGCGTCGCCTTGCCCTGGAGCTTGCCGCCGTCCAGGCTCGCCGCGAGCTTCAGCGGTAGCTCCGCAACGTGCCCCTCGAAGTCGGCGGACGTGCGCAGCCGCTCCTTGAGCTCCAGAGAGCCGTGCAGTCGTCCGCGTAGCGGCAGGATCCTGGCGGGAGCGAGCTCGAGCCGTTCGATCGAGACGTGCTCGGCCACGACTTCGGGCCGCGACGAAGCCTTAGCTTTCGTGCCCTTCTTCTTGGGCAAGCTGCCCCAGTCGCCGTCGAACCAGAGCTCGAGCTTCTGCGCGCGGACGTCGTGCAGCGCGAACGATGCCTTGCCGTGGTACCAGGAAAGGACGAGACCGCGGGTGTCGAGCCGTACACTGAGATGCTCGACGCGCGCCAGGCGTCGACCGCGACGATCATAGAGGCTCGCGCTCGCTTCCAGGCCGCGCGCCGTGAGCCCGTGCAGCGCCACGTCGACCCGGCCATCGATCGAGCCGGAGATGGCCTGGCCGAGCTCGCGAGCAACCAAGCTTCGGCCGGCCTCGGTCGAGAGAAACTGCAAACCCACGCTGAGCGTCAAGAGCAGCAGCAACACCAGCAAGAACAGCGACTTGAGCGCCACGGCGACGAAGCGCATCAAAACGCCTCCCCGAGCCCGAGCACGAGCCCGATGGGCAGGCCGAAGATCTCGCCGGGATCGCCGTCCTCGCCCGCCTCGATCTCCGCTTCGGTCGGGTTGAGGCCGGGAATACGATAGGCGACGTCGAAGCGCAGCGGCCCGATCGGGGTGATGTAGCGCAGGCCCGACCCACAGGAGAGATGCGGCTCCCAGGCGTAGGTGAGCTCCTTCTGATTGGTGTCGCTGGCGTCGCAGAAGAACACGCCCTCGAGATGATCGAAGCGCTGACGCAGCTCGACCGAGACCTCCCACAAGGTGAGGCCGCCGAAGGGCGTGCGGCAGCGGAGATCGTCGGTGTCGGCGCCCGTGCACTGCGCGGTGAGCTGTGCCTCGGTCAGACCCGGGCTGAGGAATGGCGCGATGCCCTGCTTGCCGATGGCGCGCAGCGGCCAGCCGCGGTTCGAGTTCGGGCCGCCGGAGAAGAACGAACGGAAGTACGAGATCTGGATGTCCTCGTTGCTGGGCACCGGATCGTTCAGCGTTTCGCCCCAATTCTCGGGCCAGAGCGCGCCGATCGTCCCGCGCAATGCCAGCGTCGTGCGCCGCGCCAGCGGCAGGTAGCCGCGTTGTTCGCCAGCCACTTTGAAGTCGGACACGCGCCCGGCTACGTCGTCGGGTCCCAGGCGCCCCGTCGTCGCCTGAAGCCTGAGCTCGCTGTACGCGCCGGCGTGCGGCAAATCGACGTTGTCGCGCAGATCGAGGTTCGTG
>DATLIL010000969.1:0-4668 GCA_035539475.1 Polyangiaceae bacterium | reverse complement strand
TGCTCGATCGCGTTCCACAGGACGCCGAGGTCACGGTCAACGAGCTCGTTCCCGCCGTCGTGGAATGGAACCGCACGCACGTGAGTGAGCTCGCGGGAAATCCACTCGCCGACCCGCGCACCAAGGTCGTCGTGGGAGACGTCTTCGACACGATCAAGCGCGCGCAGCGAGCGTTCTCGGTGATCCTGCTGGATGTCGACAACGGTCCCGTGGGTCTCTCGCAGGCCCGCAACCAGCGCATCTACAGCCACCGCGGGGTGCGCACGTGTCACGCGGCGCTGCAGCCGGGTGGCGTGCTCGCGGTCTGGTCGGCCGGGCCGAGCGCGCGTTTCGAAAGGCGGCTCGCGGGCGCCGGCTTCAAGGTAGACGGGCTGCGCGTCAACGCGCGCAAGAGCGGAGCCGGCGGGCACTACTTCTTGTTCCTGGCGCAACGGCAGCCCTGACACGCGGGTTTCTTGCCGAATCGCAGGCGGGTTGGTTACGAAGGCTTCGTTGGCTCGCCTCGCCTCGCTCCTCGGCTGCGCCTTGCTCGTCGCTTGCAAGGCTGGCTACCAGCCCGTACCGGCAGCGGCTTACGGCCCCCCGCCGACCGCGGCCTACAGCCCTCCCCTGAGCTCGGTCGCAGCGCCGGACTCGTCCGCGCCGTCGAGCGAGGTCTCCATGTCGAGCTCGGCCCCTGCGTCGTGTGTGGGGCTGGCCGCCGGCGAGCATCATCCCACCGCCGGCGAGGCACAGGCGTCGGGGCCGATCGAGCGCCCGATCACTCGCGAGATGGTGGCCTTCACCGGGCTCGTGCGAAGCGCGGGCCATGGCGTCGTGTTCAAGGACGAGGAGGGCACGGGGGCCGACCGGTTGATGGCGCCCGCGCTCCATGATCGGCTCCAGGCGCTCGGCGCGCTGGTCGCAGAGCAGTGGCCAGGGGTGATGCTGCGCGTCACCGAGGCCTGGGACGAGAACGGCGAGCACTCCGGGCGGAGCCTGCACTACGAGGGCCGGGCCGCCGATCTGACGACGTCCGATCGCGACGCCGAAAAGCTCGGCTGCCTCGCCGGCCTCGCCGTGCAGGCCGGATTCAGCTGGGTGTCGCGCGAGGGCAGCCACGTGCACGCCTCCGTGAACCGCTGAGCCGTCAACCGCGGGACTGCCTCCAGGCATGAGTCTTGCGCTAGAGCGGGACGCGATGCTTGCTCTGGCCTCGATCCTCCGTTCATTGTCTCGAACGCACCACAGCAGGGTGTGGCAGCGCGCATACAGTGCCGCAATCGCCGGGGCGCTGGCCCTCTGGGTGACCCCCACCTGGGCTCGGGACCAGCCGGAACCCGATAAGCTCGACGACCTGGGCCGCCGCGGCGTCCTCGGCCGTGACCGTGATCACAGGATTGGAACGGGTGCCGGCGGTGCCAGCGCTGCCGGCGGTGTCGGCGCCGCCGATAGCTACCGACCCGACTTCGAGCTCGGAGTCAGGGCGTTCTCGGGCTACGGGCCACCCAAGGATATCGAGGGCGTCTTTGGCCTCAGGCTCGATGCAGTCTGGATGCGAACGCCGCGATTGGGGTTCGGCGCAGCCTGGGCGTTGCTCGTGGGCAACCTGGCGGGGGAGTACTTCCAGGACGGCGTATTCAACAACGGGATCCACGCGTTGTTCTTCGCCGAAGGCGATCTGCTGGAAGGATGGGTCTCACCGTATGCGCGGCTGGGCTTCGGGCTCGGGAACTACGAGCGTTACAGTGACGATCAATATGTGACCACCAATGTGAACGTAGTGGCCGAGCTCGAAGGCGGAGTAGCTTTGCGGCTCAGTCACCTGGTCATGCGCCTTTCGGCAGCGCCGTCCTTCTACGGCAAGGACTTCTGGGTGGTCCTGGGCGGGCAGCTCGGCGCTCGGTTCTAGGAAACGAGTTAAGAAGGCTCCCTTACTCGAAGCGTGCTCGCGTTCGTGGTCGACGCACGACGACAGCCCGTGAGACATCTGTTAGGACCCATGAACGCCTTCCATGAACCGCACGCTCTATGTCGCGTTGACAGTCGCAAGCTCGCTCGTGTTCGGATGTGACGATCGTCGTGAAGCAGACGCGAGCAGCGATGGTGGAAGCGCTGGCGCTTCCGTCACGACTGCTGGCTCCCCTGGCAGCGGAGGTAGCGATGGTACCGGCGCTGAGCGTGGCCTCGCGGAGAGCCATGCCGACTACTTTCCGATCGGCGCGGCCGTCGGCAGCTGGCATCTCGACAACCTGAGCGACGTGCTGGACCGCGACTTCAACCACCTGACCGCGGAAAACGCCATGAAAATGGCCGACATTCAGCCCGCTGAAGGCTCGTGGAACACTGCGGAAGCCGACCGCATTGCCGACTTCGCGCGGGACAGGGGCTGGAAGCTGACCGGCCACACGCTGCTCTGGTATCGCCAGACTCCGGCCTGGATGTTCGAGGGCATCACCAAGGGCGATAGCGCTAGCCTCGAAACGCTGAAGGGCCGGCTCAAGGCGCACATCGACACGATGATCGAGCGCTACGCGGACGTCGTCGACAACTGGGACGTCGTCAACGAGGCGATCAGTGATCAGAGCGGCAAGACCTATCGCGACGGGGCTGAAGGCTCGACCTGGTACGATTTGTTCGGCAGCGAGGAGTACATCTATTGGGCATACAAGTATGCCTACGACGCACTCGAGGCCAGGCAGGCCGGCAGCGCCGGCGGCAAGCTCTACTACAACGAGTACACGGCCACGGTGAAGGTCGACAAGATCCTGACACTGCTAGGCTCGCTCGAACAACAGGGCATCCACGTCGACGGCGTTGGCTTTCAGAGCCACGAGAACCTGACCTGGCCCAGCACGCCGGATCTTCAGACGGCGATCGATCGGTTCGTTGCGGCGGGATACAAGGTGAAGATCAGCGAGCTCGACGTCACCGTCTATTCTGACTACTCGACCGGCTCGTTCGTTCCGCAGCCCGAAGTGACGTTCACGCCGGAGCTCGAGGCAACGCAGGCCGAGCGCTATCGAAGGCTGTTCGAGCTCTACCGCCAGAACCGGGATGCCATCACCAGCGTGACGTTCTGGGGCATCAGCGATGACCGCACCTGGCTCGACAGCGAGCCGGTCGCTGGGCGCAACGACCATCCCTTGCTCTACGACGACGCCCACGAGCCGAAGGCGGCCCGAGCCTCGATCATGGATTTTTGATCGCCGGCTGCATGACCACACGTCGCGACCTGCTGCGGATGGCGTGGCCCTTCATTCTCGCCAACGCCACGGCGCCGCTGCTCGGCCTGGCCGATACCGCCGTCATCGGCAACACGGGAACCGTGCTGGATCTCGGGGGCATCGCGCTGGGGGCTCTGATCTTCAACTTCCTGTTCTGGAGCTTCGGCTTCCTGCGCATGGGCACCACGGGCTTCGTCGCACAGGCAGCCGGTAACGGCGACGAGGCCGAAGTCCGAGCCGTGCTCGGACGCGCGCTGCTTCTCGGCGGGTTTCTGGGCCTCGCGCTGATCGCGCTGGCGGGCCCACTCGACGGCCTGTTCATGGAGCTCTTCCACGGCAGCCCCGACGTCGAGCGGGTGGCCTCGAGCTACGTTCAGGTGCGCATCTGGAGCGCCCCCGCCTACCTCGCCGGTCAAGCCCTGCGCGGCTGCTTGATCGGTCTCGGACACAGCCGAGGCCTCTTGCTGCTCGAGCTCGCGCTCAACACGCTCAACGTGCTGCTCGATCTCTTGTTTGCTGGCGTCCTTGGCTGGGGCGCAGTCGGGGTCGGTATTGGCACGGCGCTCGCGGAGTGGCTGGCGCTGGTCTACGCGTTCGTCATCGTCGTGCAGCGCCTGCGTCAGCGGCGTAACGACAGCCAGCCGTTCTGGTCGTGGGCGCGCATCGGGCAGAGGAGCGCGCTTCGGGAAATGCTACGCGCCAACGGCGATATCATGCTGCGGACGCTCCTCCTCGTGTTCGGGTTTGCCTGGTTCAACGACCAGAGCGCCCGCTTCGGGGACACGTTGCTTGCCGCCAACCACGTGCTGCTGCAGTTCATCTCGTTCAGCGCATTTTTCCTCGACGGCTTCGCGTACGTCGCCGAAACACTCGTGGGCAACGCCGTCGGCGCCCGCCGCCGTGCGGATTTCGATCGCGCCGTGCAACGCACGAGCGAAGTCGCCGCCCTGAGCGCGGTCGGGCTCGCGGCCGCGCTCGCGTTCGGCGGCTCATTCGCGATCGCCCTCCTGACCGATCTCGAGCCCGTACGCGCCGCTGCTCGTGTCCACTTGCCGTTTGCGGCAGGCTACGTTCTCGTGGCGGTGGCCGCCTTCCAGCTCGACGGCGTCTTCATCGGCGCCACTCGCACCCGCGCCATGCGCAACGCCGCTGTGCTGTCGACGGGTTGGTTCGTGGTCGCAACTCATTTCCTGGCCCGCGACAGCGCCGGGCTCTGGCTCGCATTCCTGACCTTCGCGGTCGCACGCGCCGCCGCCCTGGGCCTGTACTACCCCTCACTTCGCCGCTCGATTCCGGGCGTCGAAGCCGAGCCGTCGAGCGCGGCGTGACGACGCCGCCCTGGACTTCGTAGTAGTGAGCCCCGGGGCATTCGATCCCGGCCGTGGCAAGGTGCGGACTTGACCCCTCACGCAACCGACCAAGCCTAGGTTGATATGCGAGCCTCGCTCTTGCTCGCGGCTCT
>DATLIL010000968.1:0-5598 GCA_035539475.1 Polyangiaceae bacterium | reverse complement strand
GTGTACCCGCACTCGGTCGACCACGTCGGCGACGACGAGGTACCCGAGGATGCGATCGCGACGGGCGATGCCAACCTCTGGTGTGCCCGGACCTTGAATACCTGGAAAATCGTGCCGACCGAGGCGTTTTTCGCGTTCCCGAAGGGCGTGATTCCGGCCCGTTCAGCAACGGACGGTGAGCTGGACCCGGCCCAGATTCTCGAGGGCTACGCGTTCGACCAGTCAGACGACGATCACGAGCTCCATGTGGTCGTCGACGGCCGGCGCTTGTGGCAGGTCTTCAGGGAGCTATTCGCGGCGCTGCCGTCGAGGGACGGGCTCGAAGTGCGGCTGATGCATCATTGGGAGGACCAAGAGAACACCCAGGTCTTCCTGGCGCACCCAAGCCTGACTAGCACGCAGATGCTGGCCTTTCTCGACACCAATGCGGTCGACCTGATCGACAACGGCGGAGTCGAACTCGGCATCTATTGTCGGCGCGAGCAGTGCACGCTTCGGCTCACCGAGCACAAGACCATTGCCTTCTATGCGAAGCCTCAGGCTTACGTCGCTGATCTGGCCAGGGTCGTCGGCGCGCTATCCCTGATCGAACGCGAGCCGCTGTTATCCATCGCGCACCGCTGCGCCCATTTTCACTACGCTCCCAAGAGCTGCACAGGGCGAGCTCAACTGGTGCGCAGGCTCGAAGGAGCTCGCTTTCGTCTAGTGAACGAGTGGTCCGACGAAACCGGGTAGCCCTTCACCGAGCGTCGGGCTCGTCGTCGTAGTAGCCGAGGGTCTCGCCCTTGCGGACGATCTGGCGGGCCCAGGGCTCGTTGAAGGAGGGGCCAGAAAAGAACGCCATCTTGTTCGAGTCGGGATAACCGACGATCTCGCACTTCTGCTGCGTGGAAATGGCGAGGTAGACGAGCGGGGCTTCGCTGTCGTTGATCATCTGGTGGGCGTGAGTGGGGCCGGCAGGGTGGGCTATCCAGTCACCCGCGCGCACGGGAACGCGCTCGTCGCCGAGGCGCACCGTTCCTCGTCCGGACAGGACGTAAATCGCCTCTTCTTTGGCGCAGTGAAAGTGGAACGGAAACGCGCACTCGCCGGGCGCGAGCTCGAGCACCTGCGCGCCCAGCTGTTCGTTGCCAGCGCTGCGGCCCAGCTGGCGCGCGCGCATGTGGAACTTGCCCTGCTGCGTTTCGAAGGGCTCGACCTCGTCCTGGTTGATGACGTTGGGATGTCGGCGGTTCTGCGTCATCCAGGCGGTATAACCCCGGCACGCCCGCTGGCATAGACCGAGGCTCCGCATGGCACAGCCAGCCGCTGGCTCGGTGTCATCGATGGAAAGAGCGCCGCATCGCCTTGCCCGATTCCATGACTTGATACCTGGGCCAATTGTCGCCAGAGTGACTGGGTGGGCGGAGGTTCCGTGGTCCGGTATCGAGCGGCGTTGATCTCGTTGGGTCTGCTCTCGGCGTGCGCCGGGACCTCGAGGCCGCTGCGACCAGCAGGGAACCTGGCCTGCTTTCGAGACGAGGACGGGCCGTCGCGCAACGCCTTCTTCCACGAAGTGCTGTCCGCTGAGCCCACCCGCCGGACGGCGCGCTTCGACGACTACACGCGGGACAGCTACCACATCGACAAGCTCGACCTTGCGCGCGGGCTACCCGACGCGGCGCGCGCGTGCGGAAAGAAGGTCACGGCGCTGATCGTCGTCGGCCCGCTGGGCCCGCTGTGGTCGTTCCACGTCGCCACGGTCATCGAAGAGGGTTCGCAGGTGCGCGTGAACAGCCTGGTGATGCCGCACGCACGCATCACCGGCAAGGGCACGGGTCTGGCTCCAGCTCAGGAAATCGCCGACAAGCTCGAAGCCCTGACGAGCGCTCCGCTCGTGCAACCAGGCGTCGCGCCGCCAGGCAAACATGGCGACTTTTCGTATAACTTCCTGCTGGCACGTTATGACCAGGACCGGCCACGCTACTTCTACGCCGCCTTCAACGAGTTCGGCAGGACCCCCGGCATGGAAGAGCTGCTCGACAAGGTGAACGCCATCCTCTCGAAAACGGTGACGACGACCTACGAACACGGCGACGCCGTGGAGTAACGACGCACTGACCATGATCCGACGAGGTGACCGAGCTCAGGGCGGGCCGGCCCTGAACCGCTCGCGCGCATTGCGGAGGGTGGAGGCGACACCCGGAGGTAGCGAGCGCAGCAAGCGCTGCCAGACGACGCTGCGCGCGACGAGGAAGCGATGGCGAACGTTCTGCTCGAGATTGAAGAGAGCGACGGTGCGGTCGCTGACGTCGAGTGTTCGCTCGCGGGTGATCATCGAGAAGAGGGCGTGGCTCGAGAGAGAGCGTTCGACGAATCCCGAGCTCCTTCGTGCCTTGATGAACACGCCGGGCTCGAGCGGGTCGATCTCGAGCGCCTCGATCTCGAGATCGCCGAAGATGACGCGCATGTCATCGAGGCTGTAGCGCCAGAAGTCGTAGGGGTAGCCGTGGTATGGAAAACCTTGCGAGCGTGTCGTGAGCAGAAGCACACCGCCAGGCTTCAGCAGGCGCTTCATGTTCGAGACGACGGCGCGCCACTCACGCACGTGCTCGAGCATCTCCGTGCTGATCACCACGTCGAATGACTTCTCTCCGTAGCGCGCGACCAGCGAGCTTGCGTCGCAGATCTCGTCGACACCGGGACCTTGCGCGAGGTCGACACCGAGGTAGCGGCTCGGCGAGAGGCTGGTAACGAATGACCGCACACTGCCGTTGACGTCGACGGCGCCGACCTCGATCACAGCCGCGCCCGCCACTTCTTCGCGACGCAAGGCACGCTCGGCGAACTGAATGCATGCGGGGCTACACATCGTTTCGAGCGCCGATTCGCCGGCTACCGTAACACCTTTCGCCTTGGATGCTACGCTACCGACGTGCGTGCGTGGTGGCTGGCCTCGGCTGCGGTAATCGCGGGCGCGATAGCGTGCCAGCGAGGCTCGACGTCCAGGGCAGGACCGGAAGCGGGTCTGCGCGATGGGGATCTCATCTTCCAGGAGTCGACGTCGCAGCAAAGCGAGATGGTGCGTGCACTGACGGGGAGCCGCTGGACACACATGGGCGTGGTGTTCGTCGACCACGCGGGGCCGTTCGTGCTCGAGGCAACCTCTCCGGTGAAGCGGACGCCGTTTGCAAAATGGATCGCGCGCGGGCGGGACGGTCGCTACGTCGTCAAGCGCCTGCGCGAGACGCAGCAGCTCGATCAGGGCGCCGTCGGCCGGATGCGAAAGCTGGGTAACTCCTGGCTGGGCAAGCCGTACGACCTCCAGTTTCGCTGGGACGACGGCTCGCTCTACTGCTCGGAGCTCGCGCACAAGTTGTTCGCCGAGGCCGCGAGCGTGAAGCTCGGTGAGATCGAGCATGCCTCGGACATGAACTTGAGCGACGAACGGGTCCAGCGGGCGCTACGCAAGCGCTTCGCCAGGGGCGGCTTCGATCCCGCCGAACCCGTCGTGACACCCGATTCTATTTTCAACGACGAAAAACTCGTCGTGGTGGAGTGAAGGCATCAAAGGCCGCCAACGCGGTCGATGGTGGTGGGCCTCTTGACCTTGTCGGGCGGACCGGAGCTCGCAGACTCGCCGGAGCTGCCGCCGCCGGTGCAGGCGCCGTCCTTGGCCAGGCAGCGCTTGGCCTTGGTGCACACGGAGGCGAGCTGGCAGTCGGCGGAAGAAGCGGCGATGCAGGCCCCGTCCTTGGCGGAACAGCTGCCGTCGAGCTTGCAGCGCGCCGACTCGCGGCAGTGCGCGGCGGTCGTGGGGGCGCACTTGCCGTCCACCACGCCGCACTTGCCGTCGTTGGAGCAAGCCGTGGACTTCTTGCATTCCTCTTCAGACGCCGTGCACTGGCCGTCTCTTGCCGTGCACTGAGCGCCGTCCTTGCAGGCGCGTGACTTGGCGCAGTCCTCGTTGCCAATGGCGACGCAGCGGCCGTCCTTGGCCGTGCAGGTCCCGTTGATGGCGCACGGGCTCTCGGCTTCGGGCTTTTCGTCGTTCGTTCCTGCGCAGTGCTGCCGCGATGCGGCGATGCACTTGCCGCCGCTCATCACGCACAGACCTTCGCTGGCGCAGGTCTTCGAACATTCGGCGTGCACCGACTTGGCGAGATCGATGCAGCTGCCCTGGTACGCGGTGCACGACTGGAGCTTCTGACAGTCTTCGGCAGCCTTGCAGTCAGCGTCGCTCGTGGCGACGCACGCTGCTTCTTTGGCGCTGCACTTGCCGTGAAGCTTGCACTCCTCGGAGCTCTTGCAGTCCTCGTCCGAGGCGATCACACAGCGGCCCTTCTCGTTCGCCGAGCACTTGCCCTGTTTCACGCATTCCGGCGCGCTCTTGCAGGACTCCGTGCTGTCGCAGCCAGACAGGGCGAGCAGTAGGGATCCGATCCAGAGCCTGGCAAAGAGCGAGCGATGCATGCGCCCAGCCTACTCCATCGACGCGTTTCCCGGCGCGCACGGAAAATTTCGGAGCGCACGGACGAGCCCGTCCCCGCTCGTGTTAAGGTGCGACGCGGTCATGGGAAAAGGCTCGGTGCGATCATCGTTGCTGTGCGCCGTGTTCATGCTCACTGCGTGTGTCAGCTCCACCCCAGCAGCTGAGCCAACCCCGCAGCCGGCGGAACCCGTCGAATCACCTCCTCCGCCGCCTCCGGCCGCGACAGCGTCGTCCGCGCCAGCAACATCTTCAGAGCAAGGGCTCGACGCTGAGACCATCCGGCGCGGGGTGATGGCGCGCATGGATGCGTTTCAGGCATGCAGCGACCTCGACGCGACAGCGTCGGGGACGACGACGATATCGTTCTCGGTCGCCACCGATGGTCATGTCGACTCGGTCAGCGTCGGCGAGCCGCTGGGCAACCCGCGCGTCGAAGGCTGCCTGCTCAGGATATTTCAGAGCCTGGAGTTCCCGAGCGCTGCCAGGCCCACGAAGGCGAGCTTTCCGTTCCTCTTCAAGCCCAAGCAGAAGGAAAAGCCGTGAGCCAGGTCACCGAAGCACGGACGCAGATCGAGTGCCGCTGTGGGGCCGTGGGTGTCGAGCTGCGAGGCGAGCCGCTGCTGCAGTTCTATTGCCACTGTGACGACTGCCAGGCGGTGCACGGGGCGGCGTTCGTGCCCGTCGCCATGTACAAGACGGACGCCGTCAGCATCGTCCGCGGCGAGGCGAGCAGCTGGAGCTTGCGCACGACTCCGCGGCGAACCTGTCCGGCTTGCGGTACCCGCCTTTTCGCCGAGCCGAACCCGCGAGTGCGCGGCGTGACCGCCTACCTTCTGCCGGCGGGCCTCTTCAAGCCGACGTTCCACATACAATGTCGGTTTGCCGTTCTGCCGGTGCGCGACGATTTGCCCCACTACCGTTCGTTGCCCGCCCGCCTTGGCGGCGCGGACGAGACGGTCGACTGGTAAGCGCGATGCCGGTCGTCGTGGCGATCATCGAGGTGAGGCGGTCGGAGCTCGCGGCGTTCCGCGAGTTCGAGGCCGGAGCCGCCGCGATCATGCGCCAGCACGGCGGCGCCATCGAGAAGACGGTCGTGGTGGACGAGGGCGACGCGGAAACCTTCACCG
>DATLIL010000967.1:0-2882 GCA_035539475.1 Polyangiaceae bacterium | reverse complement strand
TCGCGGAATACGCGGCGCCGCTGCTCACGGATGGCGGCACTGCGATTGCCTACAAGGCCCGTCGTGACCCTGAAGAGGAGGCCGCGGGCGCTCGTGCGGCTGAGGAAGTCGGCCTGTCAGTCGGGCCGGTGCTCTCCGTAGACCCCTATCCGGGGGCCGGCGAGCGACACCTGCATCTCTTCACCAAAACTGCGCCAACGCCGAACAGATTCCCGCGCAGAGCGGGAATGGCGCGCAAGCGGCCGCTCGGAACTGCACACTGAGCGTTAAGCAGACGGGCGCTCTCGCTACCCTCGGCGCCCGATGGGCACGATCTACGCAATCGCGAACCAGAAGGGCGGCGTCGGCAAGACAACCACCGCCGTCAACGTCGCCGCGTGCATCGCGGAAGCCGGTTACCCAACGCTTCTGGTCGACGTCGACCCCCAGGCCAACGCGACGCTCGGCCTCGGCCTTTCGAAGAATCTGAGCCCGAGCCTCTACGACGCGCTCTGTGGCGAGGCCAAGGTCAAGAAGGCCATTCACCGAGCAGGGATCGGGAAGCTCGACGTCCTGCCGGCCACACCGGAGCTGGCAGGCGCCAACGTCGAGCTCCCACGTGAGCCAGGCTCGGAAACTCGCCTGCGCGACCTGCTCGAGCCGCTCCGCGAGAAGTACGACTTCATCCTGCTCGACTGTCCGCCGTCGCTCGGTCCGCTGGCGGTCAACGCACTTGTCGCCGCTGACCGCGTCATCGTTCCTGTACAGACCGAGTACTTCGCGCTAGAAGGCCTCGCCGGCTTGCTCGACACGGTCTCCTTGATTCAGCGCGAACTCAACCCGAGACTCACGATTGCCGGGATGATCCTCACGATGCACGACGAACGCACACGGTTGGCACAGGATGTCGAAAGCTCGGTTCGCGGGCACTTCCCGGATCTTGTCTTCAACACTGTTATCCCGCGCAATGTCCGTATCGGCGAGTCACCGAGCTTCGGGAAGCCCGTTATCCATCACGATCCTCATTGTGCCGGCGCTGACGCCTATTTCGAGCTCGCAAAGGAGGTAGCCGCACGTGGCTAATAGAGGAATGGGCAAAGGCCTCGAGGCGATCCTCGGGAGTCCTGTTGCCATCAAACCGCTGCCGCAGGGCGCTGTCCCGACCAATTCCGGTCTGCTTGACCTGCCGATCGAGGACATCGATCCCAACCCGGACCAGCCACGTAAGCACTTCGACTCTGACGCGCTGCAGGCGCTTGCGGACTCGGTTTCCGAGAGCGGTGTGTTGCAGCCTGTCCTGGTCCGGCCGGTGCACGGCCGGTTCGAGCTCGTCGCCGGCGAGCGACGCTGGCGTGCCGCGCAGCTCGCGGGCCTGGAGACCGTTCCTGCGGTCGCCACCGACCGCGATGACTCCGAGTCGCTGGAAACCGCCGTCATCGAGAACATGGCGCGCGAAGACCTCAATCCGGTCGAAGAGGCCCGGGCGGTGTCCGCGCTGGTCGAGGACGCAGGGCTGAGCCGCGAGCAGGTCGGCAAGCGTGTGGGCCGCAGTCGCTCGGCGATCTCGAACCTGCTGAGGATCTTGGATCTTCCCCCTGAGGCTGTTGCGCTCATCGAGTCGGGTGCGCTGTCCGAGGGGCACGGGCGCGCGCTGCTGCTCGCCGACGATCATGGCGACCGCCGTTCGCTGGCGCGCAGCGCTGCTGACGAAGGCTGGTCTGTTCGCGTGACAGAAGACCGCGCACGTGCCTCCAACACAGCCGGTACCACGCCGCAGCGCGCCAAGGCGACCGTGCATCCCGATGCATTGGCCGCGGCCCAGGAGATCGCTGACAAGCTCTCCGAGGCCCTCGGAACCGACGTGAAGGTGCGTCCGAAGGGCATTGGTTTCAAGGCCGAATTGGACCTTGGAGATCCCGCTGAGGCGCAGGCGCTGGCCGACCGTCTCGCCGGCCGCAACACACGTAACTGAACAGTCGCGCGCAGGTCGCTAGCATGCGCGCTCGCACGGGCGATTAGCTCAGTTGGTTAGAGCGCGTCTCTGATAAGGACGAGGTCCCAGGTTCGAGTCCTGGATCGCCCACTGAAATCGTGCTTCGGGGAACCGGGCCGCAGTCAGCTCCCCGTGGGTCACTCCGACCGTCGGTCGCGCCCGTCGCCCGCCTTATACTCACCAGTCCCCAGCGAAGGAACGTCTAGTGCAGGAGATGGTCATCTACGGAGTCAGCTTCGACATGGTCGGCAAACAGCCGATCGTGCTCCTGAAGACCGTTGAGTCGAACAAGTTCCTCCCGATCTGGATCGGGCACCCTGAGGCCGCGGCGATTCTCATGAAGCTCCAGGGAGCGACGACGCCGCGCCCGATGACGCATGACCTCGTGATCGACGTCCTCGGTGAGCTGGACGCCAAATGCACTCAGGTCTCGGTCACTGAGCTGCGCGACAACACCTTCTTCGCGACGATCACCCTGCAGGGCACGGACGGCAAGGATATCGAGATCGATTCGCGCCCTTCAGACGCACTCGCGCTCGCCGTCCGCTCCGGAGCCCCGATCTTCGCCGCTGAAGATGTCATCGCGGAATCCGCGATCGAGTTCGAGCACGACGTGGAGGACACCGAAGAGGTCGTCGACCGCTTCAAGGACTTCCTGGACCAGGTAAGCCCGGAAGATTTCGCAGGGGACCAGTAGTAATACCCCTAGGGGGTATACGAGCCCTCGTCAGACGGAAGCGCTCTGCAGGATCTCGGCGACTAGTTCGTCGAAGCCGATTCCGTCCGCTTCCGCGGCTTGCGGCAGCAACGAAGTCGCGGTCATGCCAGGGACGGTGTTCAACTCGAGCACGTGGGCGTCGCCCTTGTCATCGAGCATCAAGTCCACGCGTGAGACGCCGTGGCAGCCGAG
>DATLIL010000966.1:0-5023 GCA_035539475.1 Polyangiaceae bacterium | reverse complement strand
CTACTACTCGAGCACGAGCTCATCGGGCGACTCGCAGCCGAAGGTCCTCGAGGACGGCGGCCTCTGGGCGATCGGCGGCATTCGCGCCGGGCAGCTCTCGATCGTGAGCGAGATGGTCGGTGACGCAGACTGGCCCCTGGCCGCGCACGGAACGAAGGTCGCGCTCTACACGCAGGGCGGGCTCGCCATCTACGACACGGCGACGGCGAAGCCGACGCTCGTGAGTCAGGTCACCCTCCGCGGGTACGGCTACAGCTCGCACGTGCTCATGAGCGACACGCGCGCGGTCGCCTCGCTCGGCGAATGGGGCCTCCAGACGATCACCTACTGACGCTCGGACCGGCTCCTGGCCGCAGCGCAGCTGGACGCGCTGCGGCCGACGACGGCGATTCCCTTCATGCGCTCGGTTGTCGCTCTCGCCGACCTGTGGCGACGGATTCAAAACCGCTGCGGAATTGAACACCAGCTAGCCTACCGGCGACCCATCGCAGCGATCCTCGCCGGCGATGTGAAGCAGGCGCACGCCCTGCTGGACGATGCGCTCGCGGCCATCGGGACGCGAACTGCCCTCGCCGCTGCGGACTTCAGGACATTCGCGGAGTCGCTCCGCGGTCGGCTGCCAGCCTCCGTGCCCCCAGTAGCGCGCCGTTCAGTGTGTGTGTGTTGCATCGGGGTGCCCTTGACGCGAAGGCCGATACCTAGCCGCTGAACTTGCCTCGCGGCGTGGTCGAGGATCATCGCTCCCCGGTCGGCAGCTCGCAGCAGTTGAGCTGGATGTCCACCGGTTGGCCCGCCGTCGATGAGGATGGTAGTATCGTGCCCCGAAGTACGTCAGGCCGACGTAAGGCTGCTCTTCCACGCCCGTGCTCGCTCGGACCGTCCGGTTCACGCCCAAAGATGCGGCCGGCGATATAGCGATGGTTGCCGTCGACGATCATCTTACCATCCACCTTGATGGCAGGAGCAACCTCGCCCGCCAGCAGCTTGTTCACGTTCGCCTGAATCCGAGGCAGTGACACTCCTCCGGCCTGCTGAGACATCAGCGGCGCATCCTTCATCGCCTCACGGATCACATTCTCCGTGACGACGATCGACCGGCCTCCGCCGCCCCCCATCCCTCCAAGCCCCTCTGCGGCAAGGGGGGAGCCTGACGCAACTTTGGCGTACGCATCCGGAATTTCCAGGTGCTTCTCGAGACTTCGCGGACTCGATGGCCCGACGAGAGTCTGCGCGATGAGGTCGAAACCCCAGACGCGAGTCTCAGCCTTTGTATCCGTCGCGGCCGACGCGATGGTCGGCAACACGAGGCCGATCACGAGAAGCACAAAAAGCAAAAGCCGCCGGGGCATCGGCAGAGTAGTCCCTCTGCTGGCTTGCCCCAAGGCGGCTACAGCTTCGGCGTGCGCTCGCGACGGGCGCCCCACACCGTGTAGATCACGATGATGCCGCGCTCCTCGTCCACCACGTAGTAGACGTGCTGCGCGCTCGTCGCCAGCAAAATGCGGCGCACGATCTTGCTGTCCACGATGTCGTGTTCGAGCCCCAGCGTCGGCTGGCGTTTCAACCGCTCGATCGCGGCTTGAAGCTCGTCGTCGAAAAGCGTCGGTGCGGCGGGACGATTCTCCCGCCACCACTTCGCCACGATCTTCACCCGCCGCTGCGCCCTCGGAGAGAAGCGGACCTTCACCTCATCGCCCGCAGTTCGGCGAGGACCACGTCCGCATCGACGAGCTCGCCCGATTCGGCCTCGGCAATGGACGCTTCCAGCTCCGCACGGAGGGCCGCTCGCTCCTCGTCATCGAGGTAGTCGCCACCTCGTGCGAGCACCTCGTCGAGCGGTACCAGCTCGATGACCTCGCCCTCCGGCAGGTCCGTCGGCTCGTCGAGCACGAGCCGTCCCTTCTTCACGCGGGCCCTGAGCGGTTGCTGCATCGTCATCGAGTTTACTCCGTGCTCCCGCGCTCGTCGAAGCAGCTCTGCCTTTCCCGAGCTCTTCCTCGTGTTCTTCGTCCGCTTCCGCATCAAGCGTTGCCAGAAGGTCCGCGGCGGTGACGGCCTGCGGCGCAGCAGGAGAGGCAACTAAAGAGGGGGTGGTCTCGACCCTCTCGCGGCTCATGCCGTCCGGCGCGTCGTCCTTCGTCGGCCGATCCAGCTTCGCCGACGGATGCGTCAGCGCGTGCACCGCCTTCAACCGTCGGATCGACACCTGCGTGTAGATCTGCGTCGTCGACAGCTCCACGTGCCCGAGCATCTCCTGGATGTACCGGATGTCCGCGCCGCCCTCGAGCATCAGCGTCGCGCACGTGTGCCGGAAAAGGTGGCACGCGCCACTCTTGCCCGTCTCCGCGGCGTTCACGTAATCGCGCACGAGCTGCGTCAGCCGGTTCGGCGTCAGCGATTCGCCCTCCTGCGTCAGGAAGAGCACGCCCTCGTCCGGCGGCATCACGAGCTGGCCTCGTGCCTCGCTCACGTACCGCGCGATGCACGCCACGGCGCGCTCGCCGATGGGCACCATTCGATCCTTCTTGCCCTTGCCCTGCCGCACCATCAGCGTCCCGCGCTCGGCGTCGACGTCGTACACCAGCAGGTTCATCACCTCCATTCGGCGGATCCCTGTCGAGTACAGCGTCTCGAGGATCGCCCGATCCCGCAGCCCAATCGCGTCGCCGACGTCGGGTATCGCCATCACACGCTCGGCCTCGTCGACCGTCAGCACGTGCTTCGGTAATCGCTTCTCCTGCCGAGGGAGCTCGAGCTCGCTCGCAGGGTTCCAGAGCAGCACGTTCTGCCGCGTCAGCCACTTGAAGTACGTGTTGAAGGCCGAGAACGGAGCGTAGCCTATTGGGGCAAGGACGCCGTTGACCACGCTCTACGCTACGATGCTCCCGACCGCATCACTCGCGAGCTCACCCAAGAGGTTGAGCAGCACGCGCAGAGCCTAGCCCCAGGCGCCTTCCGCGCGTGGACCCTCACGCAGCCGTGGCCGCGCTTCTGCACTATTGTCTGGATCGTCTCCGGCGCTCTGCGCGAGCAGCTCGCCGACGGCGACTTCCCCAAGACCTTGCTCGGTGAGGACGACGATGACCACCGATGACAGGCTCGCTCGCCAAGTGGCCATCCGCCTCAGCGAGGAAGACATGCAGCGCCTCGACGCGCTCGCCGACAGCATCCCCATCGCCAGCCGCAACGCTATTGCTCGTGCCGCACTCCGGATCGGACTCGCTGCCCTGGAGGCTGATCCCTCTCAGCTCCTCTCCTCGCCGAAGAAGGCGAAGGCACGTCGGCGCTGATGCGCGCGTCGCACAGCGACGACGCTCTCGCTCTCTCTGAAAGAAACAAAAGGCGTAGCAGTAGTGCCTGTGGGCAGGGCGGAGCCGCCCCCGCAGCGGGCGGTGACGAGCAGCGGTGGGCAAGTGGGGCAAGCCGCGCGCGCTACAGCACCAGGGCCAGCGAGTTCGCATCCGCGCGGCTTGTCCCAGTTGTCCACCGCTGCGTCACTGTCCACAGGCCCGTTCGCCACGGCGTCCACGCCCTCGACAACATGTCCCCCGCGCCGGAAACCGCTTCGCTCGCGTAACGACGTCTGTCGGCGCGGAACCACGACGACTTGACCGGCTCAACAAAGCGATCGCGCAGGACGGGCGCGTGGCGTGCGGAGGCCTGACATGAAGTGCGGTGCGTGGGTGGGGCGCCGCGCTTCATGTCAGGCCGACCTCGCACGCCACGTGCCCGTCCGGTCACGGCACGATCTCGTTCACGCCTTCGGCGCGATCCGATTGCGCCAAAGCCAGTCCAGCAGCTCATCCACGTTCTTCGCGATCGGCGATGACGTATCCGGGCCCGCCACATCCATCAGGAAATACACGCCTGATTCAACGTCGAGGACCACAAAGGACGCACCGTCCTGATGATACGAGACCGCGACGTACCGATCGTCGAGAAGGCCTCGATCCGCCGTCGGGCCATACATCTTGGTTCGAGCGAGATCCCACTCCTCGATGGGCGCGAGTCCGGTGTACGAGCGACCAGTCTCGGCATTCGCCCACAAATGGATTCCGTTGATCTGCGCTACAAGCGCCCGAAGATCCGTAGGCAGGACATGTGCGGGATGTTGCTGTTCCCAGGCCTCGATCGCTCCCTGCAACGCGGGCGATCCGAGAATGTGCCTGTATCGAACGTCACGACTCTCTGCATGACGCCCGCGCGCCGAGAGCAGGTCCGTCAGCTTCAAGCCGCTCGGCTGTGCCGCTTGGGCAAGCACCTCGGACGGTGTCGTCCAAACAGTGCGCCGCACGATCTGCTCGGGCTCCCCGGCAACCGCGCTGATCAAGTCGTTGACGTTCATGGTGCTTCACTTACCGCCCGTCACCCAACGAAGCAACGGCGTCCAAAACTGTGGGTGCACTCCGCCAGGCCCGATGTGTTGAGCCGCAGGGAGCAACATCTTGTTCGCCGGATCTGTCGGCGATCCGCCAAACTTCACCGGCTGTATCTCGTGAATATGAAGGCCCGTTCCTTCCAGGCCATTAGCAGCACGGATCCCGGCGTTCGTCTCGTTAGCGAGAGCGCGTGCAGCAGCGTACTCCTCTCCCGCTAGCACACGGACAGGTCCTGTCGGCCGCGGCATGCCAGCTGGATATCCCGTCCAGTCGACAATCGAGAACGATCCCTCCTCGAACGTCGCTGCCGCCCGTGCCACTCCCCCCTCTGCGGCAAGGGATCTTGCTCGCTAGTTGCATAACAAGCGATCGAACGCCGCAACGATGTGTTCGACCCACTGCCGCCCGGTCAATCCTTCCGAACTAGAGTCGTAATCACACCCGAACGATGGTGGCAAATTATGAATCTCTTGCTGCGCCGCTTCTTCTAGCCAGTCTCGGAGGTCGTCTCGGATCGAGATGACCTGAGGTCGTGGTACTTGAGCCGCATACTGCTGGATTACGTCTTCCCACGATGTTGCGCCTTCGATATCCCAATCTTGATGGAAGTAACCGCCGAAGAACTGTCCTAAACGCTCGTCTCT
>DATLIL010000965.1:0-2187 GCA_035539475.1 Polyangiaceae bacterium | reverse complement strand
CTCCCTGCTGGGCTTCGCGCTCGGCTCCTCGATCGTCGGCGCGGTGTTCGCCGGCTTCGCCCTGTTCGCGGCGTTCTTGAACGCGGCGTTCGGGGTCTGCCTGGGTTGCCAGATCTATCCGCTGGTAGCTCGCTTCCGCCGGTCAGCTCCACACATCGGCGGAACTGGCCGCCCCTCCGTGGTTACGCTGGCTGCCTCCTCCGGGCCTGATGCCAACTCCGCCGCTCCGGCACCGAACTGACCCCCTGCACGTCTCTGAAAGGAACAACATGGCTCGCTCCGATGTCCTGGTCTCCGTTGACTGGGCCGAAGAGAACCTCAACGCCCCCGGCGTCGTCTTCGTCGAGGTCGACGAGGACACCTCCGCCTACGAGGGTGGCCACCACGAAGGCGCCATCCGCCAGGACTGGAAGACCGACCTGCAGGATCAGGTCCGTCGCGACTTCGTGAACCAGGAGCAGTTCTCCGACCTGCTCTCGGCGCGTGGCATCGGCAACGATGACACCGTGGTGCTCTACGGCGGCAACAACAACTGGTTCGCGGCCTACGCCTACTGGTACTTCAAGCTCTACGGCCACAACGACGTCAAGCTGCTCGACGGCGGTCGTAAGAAGTGGGAGCTCGACGGTCGTCCGCTCTCGCGTGACGCGGTCTCGCGCCCGGCCACCCAGTACAAGGCCGCCGCTCCCGACCTGAGCATCCGCGCGTTCCGTGACGAGGTCATCGCGGCCATCGGCACCAAGAACCTGGTCGACGTGCGCAGCCCCGACGAGTTCTCGGGCAAGATCCTCGCCCCCGCGCACCTGCCGCAGGAGCAGAGCCAGCGTCCCGGCCACATCCCGGGCGCGATCAACGTGCCGTGGAGCAAGGCCGCGAACGAGGACGGCACCTTCCGCAGCGACGCCGATCTGGCCGAGCTGTACAAGGACGCGGGCCTGGACGGCGAGAAGGAAACCATCGCCTACTGCCGCATCGGCGAGCGTTCCTCGCACACCTGGTTCGTGCTGCAGGAGCTGCTCGGCCACCAGAACGTCAAGAACTACGACGGCAGCTGGACCGAATACGGTTCCCTCGTCGGAGCGCCTATCGAGTTGGGAGCGTAATCAATATGTGTGCAGCACCTACCCAGGGTCAGGCCATCCCGGCCGGCGTCGATGTGGAGAAGGAAACGGTCATCACCGGCCGTGTCCTGAGCACCGACGGCCAGCCCGTCGGCGGCGCGTTCGTGCGTCTGCTCGACGGCAACGGTGACTTCACCGCCGAGGTCGTGGCCTCGGGCACCGGTGATTTCCGCTTCTTCGCCGCGCCGGGTTCGTGGACCCTGCGCGCGCTGTCCTCGTCGGGCAACGGCTCCGCCGAGATCAGCCCCGAGGGCGCGGGCATCCACGCCGTGGATGTCGCGGTCGCGAAGTAAGAAGCTCACAACGGCCCTGGTAGTTCCTGTGCGGGAACTACCAGGGCCGTTTTCGTATCCGTTGCCGGGAGTAGCTAGACTCCGATTGTGGTCATCTTCTTCGAGGTACTCCTTGTTGCCGTGTCGATTCTCATCGGCTGGTTCGGCCTTTACGTCCTCTACCGCCTCTTCACCGAGTCATGAGCGGGCTCGCTGGCGAAGGTAACGAACCGGCCGAGCGAGCGAGCAACGAGCAAGGCGCTCCGGCCGAGCGTCGTAGTGGCGACGAGGCAGTGAATGTCGCGGCGGAACGGGCCAAAGAGACCGGCGCCCGCAACATTTCGGTGCTGCCTGGTCTTCCCCTGCCCGAGGACACGGCCAACCTGCGCCTCGGCCCCGATCTGAACCACGCCATGCTCGCCCTGCTGCCGCTGGTCGGCGTGTGGCGCGGCGAGGGCGAGGGCAACCACCCCGCCGAGGGCGACTACCGCTTCGGCCAGCAGATCATCGTGTCCCACGACGGCGGCGACTACCTGGCCTGGGAATCACAGACCTGGAAACTCGACGCCGAGGGCGAGTACGCCGGCCCCGACCTGCGCGAGAGCGGCTACTGGCGAGTGGGCGGCGAGGGCGCCGACGAGCTGCTCGAACTGCTGCTCACCCACAGCAACGGCGTCATCGAGCTGTACTACGGCCAGGCCCGCAACCATGCCTCCTGGGAGCTCGCGACCGACGTCTCCATCCGCAGCACCTCCGGCGTGGTGGTCGGCGGCGCGAAGCGCCTCTACGGCATC
>DATLIL010000964.1:0-13604 GCA_035539475.1 Polyangiaceae bacterium | reverse complement strand
GACGTGAGCGGCTCGATGGAGGATCCGGCGCCTGGCGGCAACGGCAGCAAGTGGGACGTCACGCGCAACGCGCTCGAAGAGGCCGTTGCTGCGCTGCCCGACTCGGTCTCGATCGGCATCCTCTACTACCCGAACCAGGAGACGGGCGAGAGCGACTCGGCGCGTGAGGTCAGTGCGTGCGTGAACGTGGACGAGCTCGTGCCGATCGACATGCTGGGAACCAATCGCGGAGACGTCAATCAGTCGCTGCAGGATGCGCGCACCGGCGATCTGACGCCGACGCATGACGCCTATCGCTTCGCGCTGGCGCAGAGCCTGATCCCGTACCAGACGTCGTACCGAAAGTTCATGCTGCTGATCACCGACGGCGCTCCGACGATGTCCAAGGATTGCGTCGGTCAGACCGGCGACGGCGTGATGGACATGCCGACGCAGCCCATCATCGACGAGGTCTCCGGCGCGTCCGCTGCGGGGATCAAGACCTTCCTGATCGGCTCGCCCGGCAGCGAAGAGTCTTCCGAGAGCAATACGGACATGCGCCCGTGGCTGTCGCGCGCGGCTGTCGCGGGTGGCACCGCCGAGGCCGGCTGTCAGGAAGCGGGACCGAACTTCTGTCACATGGACATGACGCAGGAGCCGAACTTCGCGACGGCGCTGGCCGAGGGTCTGGCCACGGTCGTCGGGCAGGTCGTCGATTCGTGCACCTTCGCCATCCCCGCGCCGCCCGACGGACAGACGATCAACGGGGATCAGACCAACCTGATCATCAACTGGACCGATGGTACGAGCTCGCTGATCCTGCCCGACACCACGGGCGACTGCTCCGAGGGCTGGCAGTTCAGCGGCAACGACCAGGTGACGCTCTGCGCCGCCAGCTGCGACGCCGTTCAGGCCGACGCCGGAGCCCGGGTCCAGCTCACCTTCGGCTGCACCACGGACGAAGTCATTCCGGTCCGCTAGGCTCCATTTTTAATGCACTGAACGCCCCTCCGCGGAAACAGAGGGGCGATGCCCCGTGCCTTCCGCGACCTCGGTCCATGGACGCTGGTCCTTGCCAGCCTGGGTGGACTTTCCGGCTGTTCCAGCGAGCCCGCCTCGCCACCTTCGCCGAGCAACACGGCCGGGGCGACCTCCGGCGGCAGCGCCGGAACGGCTGGCAGCGCTTCGGGCGGCGCTGGCGCGAGCGCGGGCGCGGCTGGCGGCGGGGCCGCGGGCACTGCGGGCCAGACCGGAGGCGGAGCGGGTGGCAGCGCCGGAACGGCCGGCAGCAGCGGCTCGGCCGGGAGCGCCGGGTCCAGCGCGGGCAGCGGCGGAGGCGAGGGCGTCGGCTGCGCCGGAGCGACCCTGTGCTGGGACTTCGAAGACGGCATGCTGCCGGCTGGTGCTGTGAGCTCGCGCGACGAGTTCAACGGTGAGCTCATCGTCGACAACACCAGGCCTCACGGCGGTTCGTATTCGCTGCACGCCGCGGCGCTCTCCGGTGGCACTCCGGGCACCGCCGGCGGACCGAAGAAGAGCATCAAGTACGACTTACCCGCGAACTTCGGGCCCATCATGTGGGGTCGCGCGTACGTGTACACCACGCCGGAGCGTCCCATGTCGCACGCCGGTCTGTTCAACGCGCGTTACCCGCGTCCCGACATGGCGTCGACGTCGATGGAGACGCTCGATTGGTACGAGGTGGCGAGCTACCAGGAAAAGTACATGAGCATCTGGCACCCGCCGGAGCCGCCCGGCTTCCCGGAGTGGGTGAAGGTCTCGGATACACCGCTGGTGCTCGATGCGTGGACCTGCCTCGAGTGGCTCTTCGACGGCGAGAACGGCCAGAACGCCGAAGCCGCCGACCCGCGCGTGTGGCTCGACGGCGTGGAGCTGCTGTGGCCGGAGGAGTTCGTGTTCTCGGATCCGGAAGGTGCGCCCAAGCCCGTGATGGAGAAGGCCTCGAACTTCACCATGATCGAGACCGGCGTGGTGATGTATCAGGGCCTGACCACGCCCACCGACTGGTGGATCGACGATCTGGCGATCGCTCCGCAGCGCATCGGCTGCAACTGACGGCCGCGGCTCAAGGAGCGTCGTCGCCCGACGGCCGCCGGAACTGATCGAGATCGATGTCGGGACGCGCCTGCAGCAGTCGGTAGGCGCGCTGGCGCGAAATACCGAGCGCCTCCACCGCGCGCGTCAGGTTACCCTTCGACTCGCGCAGCTGGCCGATCAAGAGCTCGAGCGCCTGGTCGTCGTTCGAGAATTGCGCAGCCGGGACTCCGGTCGGCGGCGTCGCCAGGCGCACGGGCCGATCGCGCAGCTTGGCCGGCAGATCGCTGGGCGAGAGCGCCGTCTTGCCGCCGTGCAACGCGGCCAGGTGCTGACAGACGAGGTCGAGCTCGCGCACGTTGAAGGGCCACTCGTAGAGGCAGAGCTGCTCCATCAAGACGGTGGCAGAGGACGGCAGCGCACCGCTCCAGTGCTTGGCGAGCAGGACCCGGAACAGGCGCGGCAGCTCCGCCTTGCGCTCGCGCAGGCGCGGCAGCACGAGCGTCAGACCGTCGAGACGCGCCATCAAGTCGGCGCGAAAGCGGCCCGCCGACGTGGCTTCGGCCAGCGACTGTTGCGCCGCTGTCACGATGCGAATGTCGATCGGCACCGGACGCGTGGTGCCGAGCGGGAGGACTTCTTTCTCCTCCAGGGCGCGCAGGATCTTGGCCTGCAGCGCCAGGGGCAACTCGACGATCTCGTCGAGCAGCAACGTCCCGCCTTCGGCGGCGCGAAACAGCCCGAGGCTGTCGTTCTGGGCGCCGGTGAACGCACCTTTCCTGAAGCCGAACAGCTCTGCTTCGACCAGCGTCGCCGGCAGCGCCGCGCAGTTGACGGCCACGAACGGCCCGCTGCGTCCGCTCCACAGGTGGATGGCTCGCGCCACGCGCTCCTTGCCGGTGCCGGTCTCGCCTTGAAGCACGATGGGCAGCAAGCTCGCTGCCGCGCGCCGAACCGTCTCGAGCCCTGCCGCGAGAGCTCCGCCCGCGAACAGTCGCGGCGCCATCTCGGTGAAGACGGGGTGCGGCGGATCGCGAACGACGTCGACCAGGCCGAGCCATTCGCCGACGCGGACCAGATCACCCACGCGCAGCTGGCTCTGACGCACGCGCTCGCCGTTGACGAACGTCCCGTTGCGGCTGCCCGAGTCAGTGATCGACGGCTGCGCACCACCCTCGAGCTCGGCGTGCACGCGCGAGACCTCGTCGCCCGGCAGACAGACCTCGAGGCCCGGATCGCGACCGACGCGCATGCGTCCATCGCGGATCACGGTGATCTTCGGCGTGTCGTCAGGGAAGATCCAACGCATGACGAGCGAGCCGGCCGTGCCGCGCGCGGATTGCCAGTCTTCGCCGGTGAGCGTGGAACCCTGACCGAACATGTACCGAAGGCGCCTACACTATCACACTCGACGGCCGGACGAACGCTCAAGTTTTTGCTTGTTCCGGGGTGGAGCATCTGCCCGGATCGGCCACGTCAGCTAAGAAAACCCCGATGCGCCGTGCTCCCCTGCTCATCGCCGTTGCCGGCGCGTGCCTGACTGCAGCCCTCGCCTTCGCGATCTGGCGGCTGCGCACGCCTTCGATCACGCCGGAGAAGCGCGCCGCCATCGAACACGGCCGCGAGCTCTATCACCGCATCTGCTCGGTGTGCCACGGCGACAATGGTGAGGGTTACAAGGCGGACCAGGCAACGATGCTGGCCAACGCCGAGTTTCTGGCCAGCGTCAGCGACGCCTTCCTGAAGAAAGCGATCGCCGACGGGCGGCAGGGCACTGTCATGTCGGCCTGGGCGGTGGACCACGGCGGACCGCTGAAGCCGCAAGACATCGACGCAGTCATCGCCTTCATGCGCACCTGGGAGAGCAAGCCGCGCACGGTGCTGGACGAATCCAAGCCGAGCGGCAGGCTCCGCCGCGGCGAGCCGGTCTACAACCGCGAATGCAAGAAGTGCCACGGCGAGCGCGGCGTCGGCGGGCCCAACGTCGCGATCGGCAACCCGCAGCTGCTCACCAGCGCCAGCAACGGCTTCTTGCGACACGCCATTCGTCGCGGTCGGCCCGGGACGCCCATGGTGGCGTTCGAGGACAAGCTCGACAAGGCACAGATCGAGGACCTCGTGCTGCTGCTCCGCGGCTGGGAGAGGCCCAAGCCGCCGCCCACGCCTCCGCCGGCCAAGCCCGCGCCGCTCGCGCTCGGACCGGTGCCGCTGAACCCCAAGGGCCCGGAGCCGATCGATTTTCGGCATCACCCGCAGAACACGCCGGTGGACGTCGTGCACGCTGCGCTGGAGAAGAAGGCCAAGTTCGCCATGCTCGATGCGCGCGCGCCTTCCGACTACATGCGTGAGCACATCGGCGGCTCGGTCAGCGTTCCGTTCTACGACGCCGAGCGCTACCTGGCCGACCTGCCCAAGGACGCGTGGCTCGTCGCTTACTGCGGCTGTCCTCACGCCGAGTCGGGCAAGCTCGCCAAGCTGCTCGTCGACAAGGGCTTCAAGAAAGTGACCGTGCTCGACGAGGGCATCGGCGTCTGGAAGCAGCGGGGCTATCCGATCGCCTCGGGCGAGAAGCCCTGAAGCGAGCGCTCAGCCCGCTTGCGCCGAGTCACGTTCGACGAGGTCTATCGAGGCGCCGCCGAGCTCGAGCACGAAGCGCCCGCGGCCGCTCGGCACCAGGCGTACGTCCGAGCAGCGTTCCTCCAGGCGTCGGCGCAAGAGCACGAGCCTGCTCTCGAGGTTGTCCTTGATCGGCGGCAAGCCGAGCGACGGATCCAGTCTGAGCTCGCGATTGGTGAACTCGGTGCGACCATCACGGGCGTGAGCGCTCAGAACGCGCCACAGGATGCGCGCCGGCACGTTGCGGATCAGGTAGTTGCCGTCGACGAAGATACAGTCGTCGTTGCGATACAGGCAGAACGAGTGGGTACGCTTCTGCTGCGCGGGCGCAGAGCGGCTGGGCGGCACCTCCGACTCCGTCGCCTCGTCGTCATCCTCGACGGCGTGCTGCAGGCCGATCGCGACCTGGTTGGCGACCACGCCGAGGAAGGCGTCGTGCCAGGCCTCGAAGGCGTGTGACTCCTCGCTCTCGAGCGCGAGCACGCCCACCAGTTGATCGCGAACGAGCAGCGGCAGGGCCATCTGGCTCTGCGGATTGGGCAGACCCGGCAGCGGGATCTCCGGACCGAGCTCGACGCCGCCCTGCTCCGCGAGCGTGCCGCGAACGGCTCGGCCGTAGCGCAGCGCGCTGTCGAGGTGCCCGATGCGGATCACCTGGCGTCGTTCGGCGGCGGTACCGACCAGCCCCTTGCCCACGGGGACCTCGGCGCCGACGCCACTCTGCCCGTAGCCGCGGCTGGCGACGGTGAACAGGCGCTGCCCGGTTTCGTTCGGCAGCAGCAAGAAGCCGTGATCGAAGCCGAAGTCTTCCGCCAGCGAACCGAGCACCACGTCGAGCAAATGCTCGAGGTCTCGAGCCGCGTTGATGCGCGTCGAGATGCGCTGCAGAGCCCAGAGCTCGGAGCGCTGCGCCGGCGGCTTGGCTGGTGCCCGTGAGCTCAACACGGGCTCCGAGATCAGATCCGTTCCGTCCGGCTGGGTCGACGGCTGGCCGATCTCGACGCTGACCACTTCGTACAGGTCCGCCGCGAGCAGACGGAAAATCCCGGCCATGCCGGTGTGCGAAGCGATCGCCTGAATGCGGGCCGACATCTCGTCGAACAGTGGACCGCTCGCTTCCGAGCGGGCAAAGCGCAGGCGCAGCCGATGATTGGCGAGCGTCAGTGGGTCCCACAAGGTGACCAGCGCGTTGGGGTTCTCGAGCACGTTCTGCACCGTCTTGTTGAAGAACTGGCGCGAGAGCGCGAGGTGCGTCGAGTCGACGAATTTGACGTGGCTCACCAGGCTGACGTTGGGGATGCCGTCAGCCGAGCAGGTCGCGATCCGCGCGGGCGCGATGCCTTCCAGACAGTGAGCAAGAGCTTCGAGCGAGGGTTGGGGCATGGTCGCTCAGCTCGAGATGCGCGCGCCGGCGTTGGGCCCCGGCGTCTGCGTGAAGACCCCGGAAAGCACGAAATCGACCGCCACGCAGGGCCACCACGCTAGCCCCCGGGTCAAGGTGCGCGGGATGCCGACTGCAGCGAAAGCCTCGACCAGCGCGCCCCGGAAGATCTCCTGGATCTCCCGATCGGAAGCGGTGCCCTCACGCGGCGCCCCGCTGGCGCTGCCCTTGAGCTGCACCGAGCGATGCGTCGGAGGGCAGGTCAAGGTGGCCGCGATCTGCCCGTTGTCGGCGAGATTGGCCAGGGTCGCGGCGGCGTTCACCTTGGGCAGATAGAGCGTGACCGTGCGGCGATCTTGATGGACTCGGATGCCCATGCCGACCATCGACTCCGGCATCAGCGCCGCGTCGCGCGTCGCGATGTACAGAGTCACACCGGAGGCGAACATCTCCAGGAGGTCGTCGGATATCTTGGGCGCCGGAGGCTCACCGCTCATTCGGGGCCAGGATACTCCGGGGGCTGCTCCCGGCGTTAAGAAGATCTTAAGAAGTAGGTTAGGGAGAACTTAGGGGACTCGCAGCGAAGAGTTAGGAACGCGCGTGAAGCGGAATCGCCATGATTCTCGCTGATGACACCCGCGAAACCGTCCGAGCGCCTGGCGTGGCTCACCGCCGGCGTTCTGTGGCTCTACTTCGTGCTGGCCGGATTCCAGGCATCGGCCGAGAGCGAAGCGCCGGCAAGCGCCGAAAGCCCGTTGCCGCCGACGCTGCAGGAGACGGGGCTGTTCAAGGCCGGCAGCAGCGAGGTCGACCCGCGCAACCTGGCCTTCTCACCGCAGTATCCGCTGTGGTCGGACGGGGCCAGCAAGCGGCGCTGGATCCGCCTTCCGGCGGGCAAGACGATCGACGCCAGCGATGCCGATGCCTGGCAGTTCCCAGCCGGCACGCGCCTGTGGAAGGAGTTCAGCTTCGGGCGCCGCGTCGAGACGCGCTACATGGAGCGGCTCGCAGACGGCAGCTGGCGCTACGCGACCTACGTCTGGTCCGACGACGGGCGCGAAGCGCGTCTCGCGCCCGAGGTGGGAGCGCCGAGCAGCGCGCCGATCACGAATGCAGCGGCGCAGCACGACGTCCCCGGGCGAGCGGACTGCAGGGCCTGTCACGAGGGACGCCGCAGCCCGGTGCTCGGCTTCACCGCGCTCCAGCTCTCGCCTGACCGGGACCAGGCCGCGCTGCACGGCGAAGCGCTGCCACGAGGCGCGTTCGATCTGCGGGCGCTCGCGGCGAGCGGCCTCTTGCGTGGACTACCCGCGCGGGTGCTGCGCGAACCGCCGCGCATCGCAGGTGTGAGCCCTACCGCGCGCGCCGCGCTCGGCTACCTCTACGGCAACTGCAGCAGCTGCCACAACGCCGACGGGCCACTGGCGTCTCTGGGCCTCGACTTCGATCAGCGCCTGTTCGAGCCAGGCGACGCGCGCGTGCGACGAACCGCACAGGGAGCTCCCAGCCGCTTCACGTTGCCCGGTGAGAGCCAGTCCCTGCGCATCGCGCCGCATCAACCGGAAACGAGCGCACTCGTCTTTCGCATGAGCTCGCGTTTCGCCGCGAATCAGATGCCTCCGCTCGGCACCAAGCTCGTCGACGCCGACGCCGTGGAGCTCGTCAGCAACTGGATCAGCCGTGAACTTTGAACACCAAACCAATAGAAAGTGAGAATCGCGTGAAACCTCGAACCATCGCCCTAGTAGCAGCAAGCATCCTGGCCGTCGGCAGCGTGGCCTGGAGCGTGAACAGCACGCGCTCGGCTCCGGCTGCGGGCCAGGCCGACGCCAAGCAGCCGAGCAAGGCGGAGCGCGTGGCACGGGGCAAGTACCTGGTCAGCACCTCGGGCTGCCACGACTGCCACACGCCGTGGAAAATGGGCGCCAGCGGCCCGGAGCCGGACATGTCGCGCGCGCTCTCCGGGCACCCCGAGAGCTTCGAGTTGCCGCCCGCCCCCGCGGCGTCAGGTCCCTGGATCGTCGCCATCGCGGCCACGAACACGGCTTACGCCGGGCCCTGGGGCACGAGCTTTACCGCCAACCTCACGCCCGATCGCGAGACGGGGCTCGGCGCCTGGACCGAAGAGAACTTCGTCCGGACCATTCGCAGCGGGCGCCACCTGGGCAACGGCCGGCAAATTCTGCCGCCCATGCCGTACCCGGTCTACTCGCAGATGACCGACGAGGACCTCAAGTCGGTCTACTGGTACTTGCAGTCGATTCCGGCGCTGAAGAACCGCGTGCCTCAGCCGCGGCCCCCCGTCGCTGGCTAGAGCAGCATGCCGTCGACGTGGCCCTTCTCGTAGCCCGGGTCACCGAAATCGTCGAGCGGACCGCCGGCGGCGTTCGTCAGGCCGACGGCGGCGCCGATCGTGTTGTGGATCTTGTTGATCGTCCAGTTGCCGTCCAGGAACTGTCCGGTCTTGAGCGCGCCGCCGCAGCTACCCGCCACGACCCACGGCACGTCATTGCTGCCGTGGGGCGGACCGTCGGAGAGATCGTTCAGCCAGACGGTGGCGCCGTCGTCGAGCAGCGTGCCCGTCGGCGTGGTGTAAGCCGAGAGCTTGTCCAGCAGGTACTTGAAGTACCCGGCGAACTTCTTGTCGATCTGGTGGTGCAGCTCCTCGGCGTCCGGGATCTCCTCGCCGTCGGCGCCGTCGCTGCGCACGCGGTGCGAGATGTGGTGGTAGCGCTCGAACACGACGCCGTCGATCGTGTACTGCGTCTGATCGTTGCCGTTACCGATGCAGAGTGTGGCCGCGTGGCTCTTGCCGCAGGCCATGGCCAGCGCGATGAGGTCCATCTCCACCTGCACCACCTGGTCGACGTTCTCCTCGTCGAAATCACCGAGCGGCGTCGGCGCGCAACCCATCGAGATCTTGACCTCGAGGTCGCGAATCGCGTCGAAGTGGTCCTGGAGCCGCTTCTTGTCGTTGGTCGAGAGCTCCGGGCGTCCGAGCAGCGACTGCATCTGGGTGCGGACGATGTCGTTCACGCTCTTGCGCTGGAGCGCGAGCCGCGCCTGCGCGTCCTCGTCGGGGTTGCTCCCGGGATCCACCGGATCCATGCCGAACAGACGCGTGTAGGCGTTCAGCGGGTCACGCTCGCCGGCGCGTCGCTCCATCGGGCCGCGGTACAGGATCACGTCGCCGAGGAAGGTGCTGGTCGAACCGGCGTAGAGGCTGACCGGCTCGGTGCCGGGCGCGTCGAGCGCCTGCGAGATGACCCAGTCGATGGACGGGCCCATGGCCAGCGTCTCGTTCGAGTTGTTGCCGTCCTTGTCGGACGCGGTCAGACACTGGAAGCAGCCGTCGGCGTGCCCGCAACCACTGCCGGAGTGGTCGTAGTTCAGGCCCTTCACGATGTTGAGCTTGTCGGCGTAGGCGGCGAGCACGCCCACCGCCTTGTCGCCGCTGGCCAGATCGGCCTCGAGCGAGGCCTGCGTGATGGCGCCGGGGGTGCTGGGCCAGAACTTGTCTTGCAGCACGCCGTTGCCCTGACGCATGAAGATGGCGTAGCGGTGCACGGCGTCCTGCGCGCGCGCCTTGCGCACCAGGCCGAGGCTCTCGAGCATGGGCAGGGCGACAGTGACGCCCGCCGCGCCGCGCAAGAACAGTCGCCGGTTGATCATCTTGCTGCTCATGGCATCTCCTGGGGGCGAGCGCGGAAAGTTTCGAGACCCGTGATCGAGGCCAGCACGTCGGACATCGTCGCGCCGGTGGCCGAAAGTCCTGCGACCGTCTTCATCACGCTGTCTTCCTCGGAGGCGGCGGGTCGACCGATCGCGTACTCGAGCCAGTTTCGCGTGTAGCACTCGTGCACCGTGGGGCTCGCGGCCAGCAGCGCGGAGAGCTCGACGGCGTTGTTGTAGGTGACCGGCGTGCCGTCGAGCGTGTAGGTCGCGGCGGCGTTGACGGGCTGACCGTTGTCGGTGTCGCGCCACTGGCCGACCGCGTCGTAGTTCTCGAAGGCGAAGCCGATCGGGTTGATGAAGTTCTCGTGGCAGCCGTTGCACGGCGCCACCGAGGTCGAGACCTCGACGCGCTCGCGGTTGGTCTGGCCCTCGCCGATCGGCGGCAGCGGAGGCACACCGTTCGGCGGTGGCATCAGATCCTGGCACAGCACCTCGAGCGAGATGTGCACGCCGCGCAAGATCGGGTCCGACTGACTCTGTGAGCCGTACTTCGAGAGGAAGCCGAGCTGCGTCAGGATGCCGGCGCGCTTGGTCGCGTCCAGCTGGACGAGCTGCATCTGAGTGCCGGTCGCGGTCGCGCCGTAGTACTGGGCCGTGCTCTCGTTGACGAAGGTGACCGGAGTCGTGAGCAGCGCCCCGATGCCGCCGTTGCGGGTGACGGTGATCTCGCGGAAGTACAGGCTGGCCTCGTCGCGCAGCGTGGGCGCGAGCTCGAGCGTGAAGTCGGGGAAGAGCGTCTCGTTCTTGCTGATCGTGCCGTACTCGGCGATGCTGAAGAGCTGGTTGTGGAACGACACCAGGGTGTCGCCGGCACGCGGATCGCCGAGCATCTGCCGGCTCCAGGTGCCCACGCCCTCGGCCGTGCCGAGCTCGCCCGCGCCGGCCGCGGTGAGCAGCGCGTCGGACGGCATGGTGTTCCAGAGGCCGTACGAGAGGCGCGAGGCGATCTCGTAACCGCTCAGGGGGATCTTGTCGCCGCTCGCCGTGGTGGAGCTCTCCACGCGGTAGAGGAAATGCGGAGACTGCAGGAACGCGCGGATCACCATCTCGGCGCCGCTGGTGAAGGCGTCCGTGCCCTGCAGCAGCGTCTGCCCCTGGTTGAAGAGATCGACGAAAACGGTGATCTCCTCGCTGGTGATCGGGCGGCGGAAGGCGCGTGTGCCGAGGTCGGTCACGAAGGCCGTCGCGTCGCCACCCGCCGGAGTGATCTTGGCGAGCTTGGCGGGATCCTGCGCCACGTCGGTAGCCACGAGCTCGGCCGCGCGCTGGTAGTCGAGCCAGAGGTTGGCGGAGACGACGCGCGCCGAGAAGGTGTCGAAGCGCGAATCGTCAGGATCGAGTGAGAAGGTCTCGGCCAGGCCCGGGAGCTGATCGAGACGCAACAAGTCGCGTACGGTGTTCTCCCACTGCGCGTGACTCAGGCGCGGGTAGCGCGTGGTCCAGCCGATGCCTTCCACACCGGCGGGTTCGCCCGTCGCCCCGCTGCCGCCGTTGCCGGCGTTGGGGTTGGTACCGGTGCCAGCGCTGCCGCCACTGGCGCCGCACCCGGTGCAGGGCAGTGCGCGGCCGTCGTCCTCGCCGTTGATGGTGCCGGTACAGCCGCTCGCAGCCAGTGCGAACCCGGCGACGAGTGCTGGAAGCAGCGCATGGTTGAGGCCGCGAATCCTTGCCATTTCCTGGTCGCTTCCTGAGAAAGGCGCCGAACGATCCCCGAGCCCGGAAAACTACGCCGATACGGAAATCAGCCCGTGTCTTTCTCGTTCAGGAATGGCAATCAGTCTACCCAACCTTCAAGTTGCGTAAACAGCATTGATTAATGAGGTGGGACCAGTGCCGCGACAGGCGAAATCACCGCCGTCACTGCTGTGGGTGAGACGAATACCCGTACGCAGAAAAGCCGTAATGCGCTTTCACACATTCACCCACGTCGCGCTGTTTCAGTAAGATTTGGTAGCGTGGAGGATTCATGGGCACTCGCAGCATGCAGTTTTTCGAGACCGCGGCGCGGAAAGGTGGGCTCGTCGCCAAGATGCGGCTCGCTTCACTGGCGCAGGTGACTTCCGCCGAGGCGGCAACCGGTCCCGATCGGCCGGAAGTGCTGGCCCGGCTCGAATCGGCGCTCAAGGTCATCGAAGTCGAATTCGGCAATACCACCAGCGACGCTCCGCCCGAGCCCCCGCGCAGCATCGGAGCGGGCAGCGATCAGTCGCAGCTGCGCGGCTATCTGCAGTCGCACCTCGAGCTCTTGACCCAGCGTGGACTGTTTCTGAAGGAGGTCGGTGCGACGGTTCGACGCATCAACGAGGCCGCCTCCCATACCCTGGGCGTGGAGCGCGTCAGCGTATGGTTCTTGAGTTCCGATCAATCCGCGATCGAGTGCGCGGACCTTTTCGAGCGCTCCAAGGCCAAACACTCCACGGGCGTGGTGCTGAAGTCGAAGGACTTTCCGTCGTACTTCAAGGCGCTCCTGCGCGAGCGCACCATCGCCGCCGACGACGCCCATACCGATCCACGCACGTCGTGTTTCTCCGAGCCATACCTCAAGCCGCTCGGCATCAACTCGATGCTCGACGTGCCGATCTGGGCGAACCAGAAGATGGTCGGCGTGGTGTGCCACGAGCACATCGGGCCCAAGCGCCGCTGGAATGCCGACGAGGAGACGTTCGCCTACCTGATGTCTTCCTATGTCGCGCTGGCGCTCGAGCGCGGCGCGACGCGCTGAAGCGGTGCGTCGCGGCAGGCACCGCCCTGGCCGGGCGTGTTCCTCAAATCAAAGTCCTGCGCGGCCCCTTCGAGCGTCCTTCAGGCTGCCTGAGTGCGACCCGTACATCGACGTGTGGTCTCTCGCGAAGCTCGCGTCAGCGAGCTGAGCTGCCACGACCTGATGGATCTTGGAAGAAAAGATCACGATCCGGAAGGGAGACCTGAGTCACAACAAACTGACCGAACAGGCGGCGCTCGCTGTCAGCACACCCGGAAGGCCAAGCGCCAGGGGCCGCCGAACCGCAAAACCAAAACAAACGCGAGGCGCGCGCAGCGCGCCGAGCAAGCGCCGCAAAAGCGCCAACTTCAGCGCGGGATCTCAGGCGGCGGCGCGATCAGCTTCAGGTTCATGCCGCCCGGATAGTAGAGCGACGTGGCGTTGCCGAAGCCCGCCACCTGCAGGCCGAGGCCCGCTTCGTGGGTGGTCGAGATGGTGTGGACACCACCGGTCGCCTTGTCGAGCGGGATGCGAACGTAGGCCCACTCCGAGCCCTCGATCGGCGTCTGGAGCAGGGCCTGGGCGGCGCCGTCCAGCGTGATGTCGGCGCCGGCAGTGATGATCACGTCGGCGTAGCTGTCGACGTAGTCCACCGGGGCGAGGAAGGTGTACTCCTTACGGAACTGCTCGGGGGCCACCATCATCGAGGCCGATGGATCGCCACGACACGGATTGTTGGCGTCGTTGGTGCAGGTCATCTGCAGCGCGCCGCCGACCATGAAGGAATTGACGGCGAAGGCATGTTCAGCCTGCGCTTCGACGACGAAGGGCAAGTTGTACATGCAGTGGTCGGCCGCCTGAGCGCATAGCCCACCGGCGCCGATGGGCGGGATCTGATAGACCTCGCCGGCGTTGATCACGTCCGGAGCGCCGGGCGGCTTGATGCCCGGGTAGGTGAGCATCGTGCCGTCGACGTTGCCGTAGATGCGCACGACGTGACCGACGGTGGTGCCGTTGGGAGCCGAGGGCGGCAGGACGACGTACTTGGTGCCCAGCACCTGCGCCGGAAGCACGATCTCCTCCATGTGGTCGGCGTTGGCCACGGACTCGTCAGGCAACTGCGAGATGGCGTTGAAC
>DATLIL010000963.1:0-7469 GCA_035539475.1 Polyangiaceae bacterium | reverse complement strand
GTCGGCCCACGGCGGCCCTCTCGAGCTCACCAGCTCCAACGAGGACGGCACCGCTTCTCCTTCGTCCTCACCTGACGCCCCTCGCGCTCACCTCGAGGCGCCCCTCGCGCTCACCTCACCTGACGCCCCTCGCGTTCACCTCGAGGCGCCCTCGCGCTCACCTGGAGGCGCCACTCGCGCTCACCCGGAGGCGCCCCTCGCGCTCACCCGGAGGCGCCCCTCCGCGCGGACACCCTCTTCACGTCAGAAGATGTGTTACCCAGGTCTCATGATTGATCGGAAGTTTTCATTGACGTGACGGCGCGCAGGGCGATGGCGAGGACGGCAGGCATAGAAAACCGGCGTGTTCCCCAACCCAACCTGTTCGACGCGGTAATGCGGCTGGGCGACTAGGGCGCGAACAGCGTGATCGGGTAGCGGATGGCGCGGTTGTCGAGCGTCACGTCGAAGAAGAGGGTGTCTTCGGCGCCGCCGAACGCGGAGCCCTGGAACTCGAGCGTGAGGCGGGCGCTCTCGCCGGCGGCGATGGTGAGGGGAAGCGGCGTCGATGTGCGTGAGCCGGGGGCGCCGGTGCGCGAAACCGGGTTGGCGACGGTGACGGCGCTGGAGCAGCCGTTGGTGAGGGTGAGCGTGGCGACACCCATGCTGGCGAAGGTGACTTCGAAGCCGGGCGCGAGTGTGAGGCAGTCGTAGCGCAGGGACGGCGTGAGGTAGTAGGTGCCGCCTGGAGGCTGCAGGTAGAAGGCGTCTTGTGGGGCGCTGCGGGCGGTGCCCTCGACGACCTGGAAACGGAGCTCGTTGCCGGAGACGCCGGGGATCGTGATCTCGTCGAAGCCGCCGTCGTCGCGAATGGAGACGACGATGGCCGGTCCGATGCTGTCGAGCGGTGTCACGCGCAGAATGGAACCGGGCGGCGCCGTGCCCGCCTGCCCTTCGAGGGGAATGACGGTCGTGGCGGGCACCACGGTGTCGGTGACCACCTCGCGATAAGGGCCAATCTTGCTCAGATCGAGGCTCGGGGGCTCCGGCATCGGGCTCGCGTCGCGCGGACTGCCGCAGGCGACGCTGGCGAGCGCGGTGAGGACGAGCAGGGCGGGAGCGCGGAGCATCGAAATAGCTTTCAGGGGACGCGGGAGATCATTCTAACAAGGTAGCGCCCGCGACCCGGCGGTTGGTGGGTGGAACGCCGGGTCGCGGGTGGGATCCCGAAGACTTCAGGGGGATTGGTGGTGGGACGAAGTGAAGTCTCCGGGCGCTAAAGCAAAGGTAGAATCACTTGCTGCAGTCGGGGTCCTGGAACATGCAGGGGTCGGTCGAGGGCCGGGTGCACTCGCCGTCCGGTTCCTCGATGTATTCGGCGCAGGCCACGTCGCAGTCAGGGTCTTGCGAGCGGCAAGGATCGTTTGCGTCGCGCGAGCAGACGCCGTTGGACTCCTCGATGTAGGCGGCGCAGACGACGACGCAGTCGGGATCCTGTGAGATGCAGGGATCGCCGGGGTCGCGCGAGCAGACGCCGTCGGATTCTTCCAGATAGGCGTCGCAGCCGAAGGTGCAGTCGGGATCTTGCGAGATGCAGGGATCCTCCGGGGCGCGGGAGCAGACGCCGTCGGAGACCTCGATGAAGTCGGCGCAGAGCACCGGCTCCTCGACGCACAGCTCCTTGGCCACGCAGTCGCTCCAGCAGCCGTTCTCGATGCTCGGCACCTGACCGTCGGGGCAGGTCGGCGGGAGCGCGTCGCAGAGGACGGGAGCCTCGCAGAGGTAACCGACGGGCGGTAGCGGAACGATCGAGCCGTCGCAATCGGGGTCCTGGAACTTGCAGGGGTCGTTGTCGAGGCGCGAACAGACGCCGTTCGCGACCTCCTCGATGAGCGCGCAGGCGACCGGCTCCTCGGGATCACCGGGGTAGTCGCAGTCGGGATCCTGGAAGAGGCAGGGGTCGTCGCTGGAGCGGGTGCACTCGAGGTCGGAGGATTCGAGGAACTGCGCGCAGACCACCGGTTCGCTGCCACCGGGCTCGGGAGGAACGCAGTCGGTGTCGGTCGCGTCCCCGGCCCCGGAACAGAACGAGTCGCAGACGCCGTCGCCGTACCATCCGTTGGCCGCACAGGGGTCACCCATGCTGGAGCCGTTTGCGATGCTCTCCGCGGCAAGGCGCTTACGCTCGAGCTCGCTCGGGTTGTTCGTATTGTCGGGGTCATGCGTGGTCGAGCCCGAACACCCGGCAACCAGCAGCAAAAGCGCAGCAAAAGACCTAGTTTTCATCGCACTCCTCCTTGAGTCGGTCTCAGTAAGAGCAACCTCCGTGCCGTAGCTCACGCAGTCAACAACTGTAGTAATATCCAGCACTTACTAATTCATACTGTGTACCATTATGTTCCACTTCGTTTGCTAGCAGTGCCAGTGGTACAGTTGTGCCAAGTTGTTCGCGAGCGGTGATCTCCTCGCCGGGCGCTACCGCGTGCTCGAGCCCCTCGGTAGCGGCGGCATGGCCACGGTGTTCCTCGTCCTGGACGAGCCGAGCCGGACGCGCTGTGTGCTCAAGCAGCTCCGCGCCGACGGGCCCGAGCTCCTGGCGGCCTTCCGCAGTGAGTTCGCGCTGCTCTGCCGTGTGTCCCACCCCCACCTGACGCGCGTCCTCGATTTTGGCAGCGAGCTCGTTCAGGGCAGCCTGATCCACTACTACACCTCCGAGTGGGTCGAGGGAGGAACGCTGGCTGACTTCGGGCGCTCGGGGCAGGCGCTCCTGGGCCCGTGGCTCGACGCCGTGGACGGCCTGCAGGCGCTGCACGCCGTGGGCATCCGCCACGGCGACTTCACACCGCGAAACGTGCTCGTGCGCCCGGACGGCAGCGGCGTCCTGATCGACCTCGGTTGCGCGCGACCGTTCGGCAAGACGGACGTCGTCTGCGGCACCCAGGGCTTCGTCGCCCCCGAGCTCCTGCAGCGCGGGCACGGTGACGCGCGCTCGGATCTCTTCTCCGCCGGCGCCAGCCTCAAGCAGCTCTGGCAGAGCAGCACCGACGCGAAGATGAAGCGCGCCCTCACTCGCCTGCTGGCCGAGGATCCTGCCGATCGTCCCTCCGACGCGCGTGAAGTGCTCGAGCTCTTCGGTCGAGACGCGCGCCGCCACGCGCCAGCAGCCGCACCACGCCTGCTGGCGCGAGAGCGCGAAATCGCCGCTTTTGAAGCCTGGTTCGAGGCGTTGCGGCTGGGCAAGCCCGGGCAGCGCGTGTTCTCGGTGGTGGGGGCTCCCGGCATGGGCACCACGCGCCTGACGCGAGAGCTGCTCTGGCGTGCGCAGCTCTCGGTGCGGGTCTTGCGCGCGCAGGCGCACGAAGCCGCGCCCGTCACTCGCCTGGTCGCCGAGCTCGCTGGCGGTGAGCGCGGAGCGGGGGTGCGTGCGCTGCTCGCCGCCTCGCGAACGCTCGCGGCGCTCGAACAGCCGCTGCTCCTCGTCGTCGAGGACCATGATCGCCTGAGCGACGACCAGCGCGACTTGCTCGCAGCTCTCGCGCGCGTGCTCGAAGACGACGGACGAGCCGCGCTGCTCGTCTCCGGCGCCGGGCTCTTGGGTGCGCGTCCCGGTGCGCAGCTCGACGTCGGTCCGCTCTCGCTGGCTGCGTTGCGGGAGTGGGCCGCGGGCAGGCTCTCCGAGCGCGCGCTCACGGAGCTTCAGCGCGAGAGCGGCGGACGTCCCGCCGACATCGAGCGCGCGCTGGCGAGCGGCAAGCGCGCGACCGCGACCGTCGACGTCGCCAGGCTCGACGCCGACAGCCGGCGCACGCTGGCGCTGCTGCAGGCGCTGGGCGAGCGCGCCACGCCGAGCACCTGGGACCTGCCGTTTTCGAGCCTGGAGCCCCTGCTGGAGGCGCGAGCGATCGAGCGCGATGGCAGCCACGTGCGGCTCGCCGCCGGCTTGCCCGCGCTCGACGCAAAGGAACGAGCGCAGGCGCACAAGAAGATCGCGGCGGCCATCGCGACGCGTAACCCCGATGCCCTGGAAGGGCGCGCGCGCGAGGCAGCGCTGGTACGTCACCTCACGCTGGCCGGCGACCACAAGGAGGCGGCGCAGCGAATCGCGGAGTTCCTGCCCCCCTGGCGTCGCGAGCCCGAAGCGGTCAAGCCCGCGCTCGAAGCGCTGGCACGCACCGCACCGGACGCGGAGACCGTGCTGCTGGCGGCCGAGCTTCTCGTTGCCGCGGGAGCAGGGCGCAAGGCGCTCACGGCTGCGGCTCGCGCGACTCGCCTGTCCTCCGCGACCGAGCCACGGGCTCGCCTCGTCGCCATCGACGCGCTGCTGCGCCTCGGGCGAGGGACGCGCGCCGAGCGGCTGGCGGCACGAGGGCTCGAGCGTGGACCGGGGCCCGAGCTCGAAGCCAGCTTGCTCGATCGCCTGGCGCGCGCCCGCGTGCAGCGCGGCGACTACGCTGGCGCCGAGCAGTGCGCCACGCGCGGCCTGGCGCTGGATCCCCCGGGGCCGATCGAGGCGTCGCTGGAAGAGAATCTCGGCATCGCGCTCGGTTACCTCGGGCGCAACGACGCGGAGCATCACCTCCAGGCTGCGCTCGCCGCCTACGGCGAGACGGCCTCGCCGCGCGCCCGCTGCCGGGTGCTAGCCCACCGCGCCATCCTCGCGTTTCGCGCCGGGCGGCTCGACGCCGCCATCGCCGACCACGCGCGCGCCCTCGGCATCGCCGAGCAGCACGATCAGGCCGATCTGCTGGGGCTCTGCCTGCTGAACCTCGGCACGGCGGAGCAGCAAGCCGGTCAGCTCGGCGCGGCCCTGGCGAGCTACGAGCGCGGCCTCTTGCTGGCGCGGGCAGTCGGTCGCGAGAGCACCGAGCTCACGCTGCTCTACAACCTGGCCAACACCTACGCGGAGCTCGGCGCCTTCGAGCGCGCGGCAGACGCGCTGCAGCGGCTCGAGCACCGTGCCAGCGCCGCGCGGCTCGAGCACTTCGCGCCCGCCATCGCCCTGGTGCGCAGCGAGCTCGAGCTCGCGCGGCAGAACCCCGAAGCGGCCAGCGCCGAGCTCGATCGCGCCGAGCGCCTGTTCAGCGAGCGCAAGCTCACGCGCGAGCTGCTCGAAGTGGGCCTGCGCCGCATCGACGTCGCCCTCGCTCGCGGCGACGTCGAGGAAGCGAAGAAGCGCCACGCCGCGCTCGCCAGGCAGGGCGAAGCGGCCGAAGATCTGGCGCTCGGCGTCGAGCTCGCCGCGGCACGTGTCGCCCTCGCCCAGGGTGAGGCTCCGCGCGCCCGCGAGCTCCTCGAGCGCGCCGCCACCAAGGCGCAAAGCTCCGGTATGCGACTGATCGAAGCGCGCCTCGAGACCGAGCTGGTCCGCGCCTGCGAGCTTGCTGGCGACGGCGCGGCCCAGAGCGAGCACAGCGCGCGCGCGCGCCGGCTGTGGGATCGCCTCGCCATCGACCTGCCGCAGGCGCTGATCGACGTCTTCTGGCGCCACCCGGAGCGCAGCAAGCTCGGCGAGCTGACGCAGATGTTCGCCGCACCACGGCTCGAGCCCGCGCGCGAGGCGGAGACGCTCGGACGCCTGCTCTCGCTGAACCGCCGCCTGAACTCGTCGCTCTCCGCGCCCAAGGTGATCGAGTACGCGCTGCAGGCGGCCATCGATCTGACCGGCGCCGAGCGCGGCTTCCTGCTCGGGCCCGACGCCGAGCTCGTGGCGCGCGCCGGCGAAGAGGACAACAGCGAAGTCCCGAGCCGTAGCATCGCGCTCCGGACCATCCAGCGCGAGGAGCCGGTGCTCACCACCGACGCGGCCATCGACGCGCGCTTCGCCGAGCAGCGCTCGGTCCACGCTCTCCGCCTCAAGTCGGTGCTGTGCGTGCCCATCGTCGCTCCGCGCGGCACGCTCGGTGCGCTCTACGTCGACAACCGCGTGCAGCGAGGGCGCTTCAGCGAGCGCGAAAAGGAGCTCCTGCTCGCCTTCGCCGATCAGGTCGCCATCGCTCTCTCCAACGCGCGCCTCCATGCCGAGCTCGAGCAGCGCAGCGAGGAGCTCGCCGAACAGAAGCGGGCCGTCGAGCGCCTCTCCCGCGGCCAGGCGCGCGAGATCCAGCGCCTGCAGAAGGAAGTGGAGCGTACGCGCCAGAGCCTCGAGCTCCGCTACGACTACTCACAGATCGTCGGCCACAGCGCCGCCCTGCGCAGCGTGCTCGAACGCCTCGATCGCGTCACCGACTCGAGCGTCAGCGTGCTGATCGAGGGCGAGAGCGGCACCGGCAAGGAGCTCGCGGCGCGCGCCCTGCACTTCAACGGCCCGCGCAAGGCCCGCTCCTTCGTCGGCATCAACTGCGCGGCCCTACCCGAAACCCTGCTCGAGTCCGAGCTCTTCGGTCACGTGCGCGGCGCGTTCACCGGCGCCGATCGCGACAAGATCGGCCTGATGCAAGCCGCTGACGGCGGCACGCTGTTCCTCGACGAGCTCGGTGAGATGCCCCTCTCCACCCAGGCCAAGCTCCTCCGCGTCCTCCAGGAACGCGAGCTCCGCCCACTCGGCTCGACCAAGACCATTCCTCTCGACCTGCGCCTGGTCTGCGCCACCCACAAGAACCTCGGCGCCGAGGTCGAGGCCGGCCGCTTCCGCGAAGATCTCTACTACCGCGTCGCCGTGGTCTCGCTGCGCATGCCGGCGCTGCGCGAGCGCATCGAAGATCTGCCCGACCTCTGCCGCGCCATCCTTGCCCGCATCGCCCGCGAGACCCGCGCCCCCGCCCGCGAGCTCGAGCCCGGCGCGCTCCAGCTCCTCGCCGGTCAGCGCTGGCCCGGCAACGTACGCGAGCTCGAAAACGCCCTCACGCGCGCCAGCGTGCTCTGCTCGGCGCCGCGCATCACCCCCGCCGACCTCGACCTCTCCGCCCAGAAAACCACGCGCCGCAGCGGCTCGCGCAAGGATTTCGAACGCGACGAACGCGAGCGCATCCTCAACACGCTGATGGCCTCGCGCTGGAACGTCAGCGTCGTCGCGCGTACCCTCGGCATCCCTCGCAACACCCTCTACCGCAAGCTCGCCCGCTACGGCCTGCAGCGTGATCCGCGGGAGTAAGATCCAGCAATGTCACAGATCAAGATCTACGGGATCGGCACACATCTCAACCCGATCAAGGCTCGGCTCTCGGACGTCATTCATTCGTGTGTCGTCGACGCGCTGCAGTTTCCGCCAGACAAACGCGCGCATCGCTTCTTTCCCATGGCCGCCGAGGACTTCTTCAGCCCGGCAGGCCGCACGGAGCGCTACACCATCATCGAGATCAGCATGTTCGAGGGGCGCTCCGTCGAGAGCAAGAAGCGCCTGATCCGCCTGCTCTTCGAGCGTGTCCAGTCGGAGCTCGGCATCACACCCGCGGACCTCGAGCTCACGATCTTCGAGACCCCCAAGCACAACTGGGGCTTCCGCGGCTTACCGGGCGACGAGGTCAGCCTGAGCTACAAGGTCGAAGTCTGAG